>NZ_JBFSUL010000022.1:0-74142 GCF_041467395.1 Vibrio sp. 10N.247.310.98
AGAAATACGCGAAACGGGGTAGTTCTATCTTTAAATTTAATTACGCAACAAAGCCTGTTTTGGCAGCTTTGAGCAAGGGTAAGAAGTTGACTGACGATTATCGTAATGATGCGGAGTTTTTAATTACTTATCAGGAAAAACTACTACCTGAGGATACGGTGTATCAGTTAATCGAAATCATTAAGAATGCACTGGAGGTTTTAGGTGAATCTTAAGCCAATCGCCTACCCTGATGACTTGCAGGCTCTAATTAAAACTAAAATCACATCTCCGAACTTATCGAACAAAACATGGGAAGATGACGACTTAGCTGACTTAAAAAAGTACATTAAAAGCTATTATTTGAAGGCTCAGAATCACACTTGCCCGTATTGCTTGCAGCAGTTCAAGTCTAACCATGGTCGCTATTGGGATATAGAGCACATTGTCTCACGCGACCAAACGGTTGAATTCATGTTTGAACCGCTAAACTTATGCATGTCATGCATAGATTGCAATAAAGAAAAAAGTAATAGTAAAACAACTAAGAGTACCGCAAAGGTAAGGTACCCAAAGACAAGTGATATGTTCACAATTGTTCATCCTCATCTAGATGTGTATACGGATAATATAGTCCCTATAGAGATCGGTCTTTTTTATTATCCTAAAGGCTCTAAAGGCAGAAAAACTATAGATGATTGTGGGTTAAATCGTTTTTATGAATTCGCAGGTTACGTATCTCTTGATGAGACAGGGCTAAGAATTAGTAAGTTGGCTGATTTGGCCAATAAAACAGATGATGTGGAGATAAAAAAGTCAATATTTACTGAAATCACATCATTAACTCTTAGATCTTTATTATAAAAAGGCGAACTCAATCAATGAGTTCGCCTTTTAGGTTCCAGTGCAGCAAGCAAAGGGGCACTGTTTCGTTAACAAGGATGTGAATAAACACAAGTAACGTATCAATCTAATTTAATGCTGTGTAAATTGTTAATAGGTAGGACTAGTCGGTTTTACCTGCGTTTCTTATAGCGTTTTCGAGTTGTGTTTGTACTGAACCCTCGTTCTTTCATTAACTCGCTATTTTTTGCGACATTTGCACTTATAACCTTTCTTAGCCATTGGGGTCCTCCAATTTTCGTATCCGTTGCTCTTGGTCTTGCTGCAGTCGCTTTATCCAATTAATGTCCGTTTTCAAAGCCGCAATTGTGCCAAGGCTTGAGACTCCACCGGTAATCAGAGCGATGATTAACGCATCGAGGTACGCCATCACTTCGTTTTCCATCGAGATGCGTAGTATTCAAGTAGGTATCGCACCATGGCGCGCATGCCTAGCGTATCAACCACAACAGCACCCACTACAAACTAATACGGATTCGGGATAACCTGCAGCGCATTGAAGCTTTGTTCTACGTATGGTGCGTAATTGGCAATGAAAGACAAAATGAGTGGTACGAACACTCTCATAGACAACAAAGTGTTTCGATAAAACGAGCTCAAAAAAAGTGACACTGCAACATAACTGCCCTCCACTTTAATTGATGAACAGTAACAGTGGCCTCGTGACTCGTTATCACAGCAAGCCTTATAACTCGCACACACTACTCTGATTACAACAAACCTAGCCATTTTAAATTTAACTGTATAAACATACAGTTAAATAGTTACCCCCGTAAAAACTGCACTTAATGAGCAAATAACATTCAGAATCAAGGCTCTGCGTTCGAATTTTAAACTTCCATTTGGTTAAATGAATCTCTTTACTGTATAACCTCAGCTCTGCGTTAGTTTTAGGTATACCGATTCCACCTAAGGCAATACTCAAATAGAATCATCGATTGCGCCAACTCTAAGGCATTGCGCATTACATTCGAATCACGTGTACGGGTTAGTATCATGAGCGACAAAGCATTCCGAAAACTCAACATATTCCTTTCGATTTTTTGCCTAGCAATCACGCTAGTGTCGTTGATCTCTTTTAATACGCTCATGAATAAGAGCTACGTTATTACACCCGACAAATACCCTACACGCGTCAACACAGACAGAGACCACGATGGTGGCACCGTAGGCTCATTACATAAGTCAGAAGATGGAATTGAGTTACAGTGTGACTTTGAACGGACCTATAGTTTACCCTTCTGTGAAATTGAGTTCGTTATATCGACACAAGGTAAAGGGCTCGATCTCTCTACGTTCGATTCGGTCACCATTAATATGGATTACCAAGGCCAAGAAGACCCAAGGTTTCGCTTCTACATTCGTAATTACGACAAGAATTACAGCGTGAAAGGCGATGCTATGTCGAATAAGTTCAATCGCTTAGACTTCTCGTTACCAGATAAAAACCACATCGACTTAAACTACTTCAACGTTCCTTTTTGGTGGATTGACCATTACAATCAACCTATTACGAGTAGCGCGGTAGACATTACAAACGCGGTGTCTGTTGAGCTTGGGCTCGGAGCCAGCACGCTTGATGGCCACCATTCAATTAAGATCTCGAGCATTGTTTTCCACGGTAAAGTCATCAGCAAAGCTTTGTTAGGCGAACTCCTAATTGGATTATGGGTGACGTATGCCATCTATTATGTGGGCTGTGCATTACATATCGCACAGCGAAGCAAAACGCGCGCAGCAGAGCAACAACGCTATTTAACCCAAGAAATTGAAGAGCTAAAGGTAAAGGCAACAACCGATCCGTTGACCGGATGTAGAAACCGAACCGAAGCGTTAGATACCTTCTATGATTTCGAATGGCTGGTGCAACAAGGAAAAACCATTCACATCGCGTTGTTTGATTTAGACCATTTTAAGCAGATCAATGATCAACATGGCCATGAAGTGGGTGACAAAGTACTTATTCAGTTTGTCGCAACGGCGAACGAGAGCCTTGGTGAGCAGTACTTGCTTTATCGCTGGGGTGGTGAGGAGTTTCTACTCGTTTGCCTGGAACAAACTGCGCTACAGTGTAACGAATCTATCAATGATTTTTACCTAGCAATGGACCAAAGCCCTTGGCCTAATGCGCTTAAAGTAACGGCTTCGACCGGAGTAACGCAGCTTAAGGAGCATGAATCGATGCGTACTGCCATCAAACGTGCAGACAAAGCGCTCTACCAAGCGAAAGACAACGGACGAAACCAAGTCGTTACGTTTTATTAAGCCTCGCTAGACTGGACTGCAGTTACACATTCAACTCTCTGCTAATACTCAATCACACGCCATTAATGCCCTGTCGATATCTACTCTCCAATTAAGCACCCGTTAGATTCTTAAGTGCTGACCAAACAAGCTCATAAGCTTTGCTGTCTCATCAGAACTTAAATCGATTCGTATGCCTATAAGCGCGCTCTCGCCATCTGCTATAACACCGTTTGCTATAAGACCATCTGTAATAACGCCATCAATAGCAATCTGGGGTGATACGAATCGCTCTATAAACCGCTCTTCCGTACGCCTCTAAGCTTCCTAACCACTTGTTTTAAAAGTCTACATATTTGGCTAGTAAAGCGCGCTCTAACCAGTGGTTAGTCACTCGCGATATCGGTTTTGAACATTACCGCTGTGGATTGTTTCACTCTGTTCTTAGATGAAATCCTCATTTGTCTGCTTCTGAACATTCATACACTCGTATCCGCTAAAAATAGAAGTAACAACGTCACTAGCCTTAAAAAACACCATATATTTAAACACTTAGACGTGGTGACATAAATACTGACACCTAAAATGGCGATTGTTTTACTTTCAGATCTTGCTGTAATTTAATTACAACCCAAAACCAAGGAAAGCCTGAAAAGTGGATTATTCCGACATAACTTACTGAATAAACGGAGTTTAACGGTTTTGGATAGGTCGGGAATTTAGGGTAGCTAAAGAGTTGGTATGTACGAGATAATATACTAGAGGGTAATATATTTAGTTATAGTGCACTAAGGTGTTAAAAAAGAAGGGCTGATGCCCTACTCTTCTTTATTACTCATTTCTTCACGAATTTGCTCAGCAACGATTTTAATCGCTTGTGCTGTGCTGATGCCCTGAGTCATCATTTCTTGAATTCGTTCAACAGCTTTCTGTTGTTCTTCGTGAGAAAGGGTTGGTAAGTCGTTTAGCATGCTCTGCTCCTTGATTTAAGAGCAGAACTATATAAGGACTGTTAGTAACTAGCAAGGAAATTGATGGATGCACCCATTGCATTTTCATTTGTGTAGTTAGCACTTAGATCTAGCTGAAACAAGTTCAATGGCGAGATACCAACACCAGCTGTCACTGTTCCTTCTGAATCAGAGTAAGCCAGGTTCTTGTAATACCCTCCCCTTAGCTTAAGCTGACGTAACAGGTCGACTTCTGTACCAACACGAATCATCTGTTCGTTGTCTTCGAACGAAGTAAACTTCTCTGCTTCATTCAAATCATAATCAACACTCAACGTAAAGTAATCAGAAACGATCCCCGCACCAACAGTGTAGACAGGCCCCAGGTTATAAGAATGACTCGATGTTACTGTTCTTGTAGCCCCTGTGCTGCTTGTTAGCTGTTGGCTAACGGATTTAGTTTCAATCTCACGGTCTATAATATTCGTTGCAGAAAAACCCACTCTAAATGGGCCGTAAAACCAAAGCGCACCTGCATCAATATTAAATGTAGTTTCCGCGGTGTCGTTTTCTCGAACATCACTTAGATCGTAGTTTTGTGCCGAGGCAATGTAGTTATACGTATAGATTCTTTGGAGTTTTGGAGAAATACCAAACGACAAATGTTGTCCCATGAACGTTTGATATTTTGCTAATGATATACCAGCTTCCATAATGCCAATAGAAACAGCTTTAACAGCAGTTAACTCAGCATTAACCAAGTCACTATTAGCAGCGTCACTAGATGTATCAGGGGTTACAAATGATTCAGTGTATGCTTTTGCAAATACGTTTGCTGCAATATACTGATTTGGTAGAGCGAATGCTACAACACCACCTAAATCAACATTCAGGCTATCACCATTAAGAGCATCTAGATCAGAACCAGTCACAGTACCTGACTCAATGCTGTCAACTAAATTATCGATATCATCAACTAAGTTATTAGGGTCATTATAATTACCGCCAAAACTTGGCGTGATCATTCCCATGTCATCATTACGACGATAAATCGCAACAAGTGCTGGGTTATAGAATGGAGCAGTTAGGAAGTTTGCTGAAACAACACCAACACCACCCATCGCATCACCACGCGCTTCAATGGCGTAGTTTGCTGCTGAAAGAGGAAGACTGGCGAATGCAATTGACGCTGCGAGTAGTTTTGTAGTTTTTTTCATGCCGTTTATCTTTGTTAGATCCCTTACATAGTTAACGGCACAATTTTAAATTACTTTAACTCTTCTTCGCTAGAAATATCATAAGTTTTACTGATAGTTTGTGCTTGTTCTATCGCTATGTCGCCTTGCCAGCGTGAATGCACCATTGAAACCGCTAAAACATAGCGATCATTAGGAAGTTCTTCACCATTAAGGTTCATTGGATAATCAGATTCATAGCTCTTGCCCCACACCTGCTCATAGTGTTCATCGACATAATCGTACAAACCAATTTCGAGTTTAGGAAGAGGACAATAAGGGTTCAGAAGTTCTTTTTTATCGATTCGCCAGGTGTCTTTTGAAGACCAGCGAACTTGCTGACGCATTGCAACTTCACCAAGGATAATCCAAGTACTCCAAGAATTTCCACCATCGCCTTTCACACTTAAACGATACAAACCCGATTCAAGTTGAGAGGCTAAATTGTAACGCTTGCGGTATAGACTCACCGATTCGTTGTTAACCACTTCACTGTCTTTGGTTAACTCACTGTCCGAAGAAACGATCTTATCGACCCACTTCTCGAAGGTAATGTCTTGAATGTTGTTTTCGGATTCAACATTAATCGATACACGAAAGGTATCTCGGCCAGGGCTTTGAATGATGTGTCTTTTAACGACGACTGAACTAATCCAATCTGGGAGTGTTTTTCTGGTGAGACTTTTACCACAATCTTTGTTCAATGCTTGATCGAACAGTTCATTGAGGTGATCTTCTCGTGATTGAGACGAGTTGATTTGCCAAACTTCCACTAATGAGTCAAACATCTGAGGTAAATCATTATCTAGCAGATGTTTATGAACTTGAGTCAGAGCATCGCTGCTCTTAAACCAATCCGTTGCTTGCGCGGTATTCGCTACGCAAGAAAACATTAATAGTGGAAGTAAGGCTATTCTCATTACGCTTTCATCTTGTAACCAACGCCACGCAGCGTTTCAATTTCTAGACCCGGCAGTTTCTGTCTTAGTTGCAGAACGTGCGTGTCTACCGTACGTGTTGTTGGGAAATGGTTGTAACCCCATACATGGTCAAGCAGTTCATCACGTGTAAACACACGTCCAAGGTTACTTGCCAAGAACAGTAGAAGGTCAAATTCAGTGCGCGTTAACGTTACTTCCTGTTCATTGAAAAACACTTCACGTGTCGCTTTATCGATAACAAGATTCTGAGCGATAACTTTTGATGCATCTTGTTCTTCAGAATCTGGCAGGCGAAGTTGAGCACGAATTCGAGCAAATAGCTCAGCCTCTGCGAATGGCTTTGTTAAGTAGTCGTTTGCACCTGAATCTAGGCCCGCTACTTTGTCTTTTACTGTCACGAGAGCCGTCAGCAAAATAACTGGGATATCTTTCTTTTTCTTCCAACCTGGAAGTGAATCTACTGAGTCGCCATCTGGAAGTTGACGGTCTAGAATCACTAGATCCGCTTGTTCCCAGTAGCCTTCAACTTCAGAGATCAGTTCTGCATGCAAACATTCATATCCAGCTTGCTCAAGGCTAACTAATAAACCGTCAGCTAAATTTTTATCATCTTCAACGAGAAGCAATGTCTGTTTCACAAGGTATCTCCAAAATAAATGTTGTTGGGGGGCCGATAAGCGTCATGTGACCGCCCATTTTTCCAACCATAGATTCCACTATCGTCAGACCTAAACCGAGTCCACTCTTACTTACGAATGGCTTTCTTAGTTGCCCCCAATCTTTGCGAGACAAGTCTCCATTATCTATAACTTTGAATGTCAGCTTCTTGTCAGAAGTATTCAGTTCTAGAATTACTGGAGCCACACCGTATTTCACGGCATTTCTGATTAGGTTATCGATGCACGTTCCCAACCAATATACGTTCACTTTTGCAGCTATATCTTTGTTTACACGGAGTTCAATCCCCGGCGCAAATTCTTCTTCAACTTTGTATTGGAGCCACTCTTCAACACTTGGCACCCACTCTGTTGCGAGCGGTTGATTATCTGATTGCAGGTAATCTTTACTTGCTTCCGCCAACTGTCTTAAACGGCGTGTATCTTCACACAGCCTACGGAACTCATCATATACCGATTCTGGTAAGTGTTCGAACTCACGCCTGAACCCTTCCACCGTCAATGACAAACTCGCAATCGGCGTTCTTAATTCGTGCGTTAGGATTTGAAGAACCAGCATACGACTCTTCATCTCTTGTTTCTTGCTGTTCCAGCGGTAAATCGCCCAACCTAAGACAAGCATGATGTTGGCAATAACCAAGATAAACATGGCGACTTGCAGAAGCTCTGAATGATCTTCTATTTCCCAACACACATTACCACGCTGGACAAAACAGCTTTTACCTTCTGAAGACAAGCTAAACGATAACCCAGCAAGCGTGGCATTTTCGTTCCAGACTGATTTTTTATACAGGTAATATCTGTCGCCGCGTTTTACCCACATCTCATCAAGCTCAACAAACATACTGTCACCCGCTAACAGCGCGGTGATTGCTTCGCTATCCATTTGTTGCAAGCGAGACAGTAGTTCATCGTGTTCGGTGTTTGGTCGCTCTTGAATATGCATAAAGCGCTTCAGAGAGTCGAATTTTTCTGGGTACTTCTCAACGTATCGTGCCGCATAAGAACCGCCGCCAGGGTGAATCAAACCACTACGGCTAAACCAACGGTCAGAAAGCTTGGTGCCTTTACACATTGCACGAGTAAAAACTAAAGGCTCAGTAATCAAAGGGCTTAACGGCAGTTTACCACTACAGGTTTTTGATAACTGGTACAAGCGCTGAATGTCTTTTAACGGGTACTCTGCTGTTTGTGGCAGCATAGAAGACGGCATGATCAAACCTGTTGGATAATCAGCCTGTAGCACTCGAATATCGTAAGATTCGATTGCCGTTTCATGATCAAAGAGTTTGGTGAAATTATCGATACGCTCAGGTAAAGAGTCAGCAAATGCGTTTGCAGACACAGACAACGTAGCGATAAGAAGAGTAAATGTTCTTTTGATGATCACAAACCAACGCAAATTCATATAGATCAACCAAATATATACCATTCGCTATCAAAGATAAATTTTTAACCGCATGAAAAACTTTGAGAATGGCGAGCTACAGAGATAAAGGCCAATATATTACGGCCACATTGTACATACGTACTAGTAGGCTGATTGGCAAGCCAAACCTCAATTGCGACAAGTTTTGCATCAGGCTTCGTCAACTTCGTATCAACTGAGATCACACATAGAGTCGCTTTCGTAAGATAAAAAAAGGAGCTCAAATGAGCTCCTTATCGAGTTGTTACATATTGTTTAGAGGTGATCTCTATAGATGTTCTAAGATACTTAGACAACTCTTTTTAGCATCGCCAAACAGCATCTGCGTGTTCTCTTTGAAGAACAGTGGGTTTTGCACACCGGCGTAACCTGTGTTCATCGAACGCTTGAATACGATAACATTCTGAGCGTTCCAAACTTCAAGTACTGGCATACCAGCAATTGGGCTGTTTGGATCTTCAAGTGCTGCAGGGTTTACGGTGTCATTCGCACCAATTACCAATACAGTATCTGTCTCATCGAAGTCATCGTTGATTTCGTCCATTTCTAGAACGATATCGTAAGGCACTTTCGCTTCAGCAAGCAGTACGTTCATGTGACCCGGTAACCTACCAGCAACTGGGTGGATACCAAATCGGACATTAATGCCCTGCGCTCTTAGCTTCTCAGTGATTTCATGCACTGGGTATTGTGCTTGAGCTACTGCCATGCCGTATCCAGGAGTGATGATTACTGACTTAGAGTTTTTCAGCATATCAGCCACATCTTCAGCTGATGTTTCGCGGTGTTCACCTTGCTCTTCATCGCCATCAGACACAACCACTTCTTGGCCGAATCCACCAGCAATAACGCTGATGAAAGAGCGGTTCATCGCCTTACACATAATGTAAGACAGAATCGCACCCGACGAACCAACCAATGCACCAGTTACGATAAGCAGATCGTTTGCAAGCATGAAACCTGCCGCTGCTGCTGCCCAACCAGAGTACGAGTTCAGCATAGAGACAACTACTGGCATATCTGCACCGCCAATCGATGCCACTAGGTGGTAACCGAATGCGAATGCGATAAGTGTCATCACCATTAGTGCGAACATGCTGCCGTCTGCTTTAACGAACATGATCATCAGCAGTGTAGAAACTACGATAGCCGCTAGATTCCACTTGTGCTTATGAGGGATGTTCAATGCAGACGAAGAGATAACGCCACGAAGCTTACCAAACGCAACAATAGAACCCGTGAACGTCACCGCACCGATAAACACGCCAAGGAACACTTCCACTAGATGGATAACGTGCTCTGCATGAATATCTGCAGGGTTGATAGAAACAGCAGCAGGTGGATCGATGTAGCTGTTGTAACCTACAAGTACTGCAGCCATACCTACGAAGCTGTGCAGAATTGCAACCAGCTCTGGCATTTCAGTCATTTCTACTTTTCTTGCGTAGTGGATACCAATACCACCACCGATCACCATAGCAATGATGATCCACACAATACCAGCAGAGTGAGGGCCAAAGATCGTTGCGATCAACGCGATTGCCATACCCGTGATACCGTAATAGTTACCTGCACGCGCAGATTCCTGTTTCGATAACCCAGCCAAGCTCATAATAAAAAATACAGCAGCAACAATATAAGCTGCTTGTACTAATCCTTCAGACATCTGTTACTCCTTAGTCTTTACGGAACATTTCAAGCATACGTTTGGTCACGGTAAAGCCACCAAAGATATTGATACTTGCAATTAATACGGCAATAAATGATAAGAACGTGACGACGCCACTTCCTTGTCCGATCTGTAACAGTGCACCTACTACAATGATGCCTGAAATCGCGTTAGTCACGGACATCAAAGGCGTATGCAGAGAATGGCTTACATTCCAAACTACGTAATAACCCACCACACAAGCGAGAACAAAAACGGTAAAGTGAGATAAGAACGCAGCTGGAGCAACCGAAGCTACCCAAGCGAATGCACCAACAGCTACCGCCATACCCGCCACTTTCTTAATTGGAGAAACAGGTTCTTCAACTTTAGGCTCTGGTTTGGCCGCTTTTGGCTTAGCTTGTTGTGGTTGAGCTGAAACTTGAATTGGTGGAGCTGGCCAAGTGACCTCGCCCTCTTTAACGACAGTAACACCACGCAGAACAACATCTTCAAAGTCGATATTGATGTTGCCATCTTTCTCTTTGCAAAGCAGTTTCAAAAGGTTAACTAGGTTCGTTGCATACAGCTGAGATGATTGAGTCGGCAGTCGACCAACCATATCAGTGTAACCAACCACCTTAACGCCGTTAGCGGTTGTAATGACTTGATCCGCAACCGTGTATTCACAGTTACCGCCATTGGCTGCCGCAAGGTCTACAATCACACTACCTGCACTCATGCTGTCTACCATCTCTTTGGTAATCAGCTTCGGAGCCGGGCGACCTGGAATTAGCGCTGTTGTAATGATGATATCAACGTCTTTCGCTTGAGCTGCATAAAGTTCTTCGGCTTTCTTATTGAATGCTTCAGACATCTCTTTTGCGTAGCCGTCACCAGCACTGGTATCTTCCTTGAAATCCACTTCCAAGAATTCAGCACCCATCGACTCAACTTGTTCTTTAACTTCAGGACGAACATCGAATGAACGAACGATTGCACCTAAGCTACCCGCAGCGCCGATTGCCGCTAGGCCAGCAACACCAGCACCTGCAACCAGTACTTTTGCTGGCGGAACTTTACCCGCAGCCGTAATCTGACCCGTGAAGAATCGACCAAACTCATGCGCCGCTTCAACAACAGCACGATAACCCGCGATGTTTGCCATAGAACTCAATGCATCTAACGCCTGAGCTCTTGAAATTCGTGGTACAGAATCCATCGCCATCACGTTGATGTTACGACTGGACAATTGTTCCATTAATTCTGGATTTTGGGCAGGCCAAATAAAGCTGACCAATGTTGCGCCATCTTTAAGAAGATCGATTTCATTTTTAGACTCGTCAACGATCGGAGCGTTAACTTTAAAGATAATATCGGATTTCCAAGCTTCATCTGCGGTGACAACTTTTGCTCCAGCTTGTTCATAAGCTGCATCTTCAAAACTTGCTAACGCACCTGCTTGTGATTCAACACAAACTTCAAATCCTAATTTTAGAAGCTGTTCTACCGATTTCGGCGAAGCAGCGACTCGCGTTTCACCAGCGAGCGTTTCTCTTGGTACACCAATTTGCATAGCTATTCCTTGACTATTGGCACGAATGACTTATTCGTTTGTATCTAACGACAACTAATACTTCAAGCGTTTTGTTCAAAGAACAGGAAAAGTTATTACTTATAACGATTTGGACGGAATTTGAGCGCTTCATTCGGATAAATGACGACCGTCTCGAACGAAGAGGTCAAACCACTTGCAAATAATCCTTTTAATAACAACTCACTAGCTGTTCTTTATCCATAAAACTAAAAAGAGCTTTCAGCATATACACTGAAAGCTCTCTAAATTATGACCAACATCAATTCTAACCCTAATTGGTTAGCTAAATATATTGTCGCCCATTTGGTCGATGAACATCTGCGATTTTTTGAGCATCAATTCATCGGCATCTTGTTTGTTTGAAACAACATCTGAACGAATAAAACGGTGAGTTTTGATTTCACCATCGAATTCTTTCTCGATTCGCCCAGCAACACGGTATTGACCAGATTCTGCAATGGCATCTTGATAGATATTGAAACCCTTATATTCGACTGGCTCAATCTCTACTTTTTGTTCGGTTTTTTCTTTGCCACCAAATAATCTAGAAAAGAATCCCACGTTTTTTTACTCCTTAAATGACCGTATTCACCCTAAACTATCATGACTGTTTACGGTTCAACAACGGCTTTTCATACCATTGCAATTCTACGTCATCGTCAAAATTGTGTTGACTAAATATAACAGGCACATTGTCGTCACGTTCACGTCTTCGATCGTCAATAATCATACTTTCTGCATTTTTGACCGCGATCTCACTATTGCGTTTATAGAGCACCAATTTGTCTTCTGGCAATGCTGACAGAAAATCGATATCAAAACGAATATAGATAGGTTTTAGCTGGCCCAAAGCCAAGCACGCGAGATCGGCCAACTGTTCGTTGGTATAACTAGACACATATTCCTCGGTAGCCAATACATGACCGACCAGAGTTTCCATATAGTTATGTACATCAACACTAATTTGCATACCACACCTCCATTTGTAGCGGTTTTTCTAGTCGCAGTCGTTTCTAAAGTCACTTGAAACCATGCAATTCCTAATAGCTTTCTATAACTCAGTTATAGGTTTTACTGTCCATAGTTGAAACTTAGGCATTATTTAATCTTACTCTGACTTCATTACAGGTCTTCGTCGCTTAATGAAAAGGTCACTCAATGATAACTGATCATCAAGCCCTTTAAGTGACAGCGCCAACGTAAGAGCAGCAGAGCAGATTTTGTTAAGTATCTATAACGACTAATTAATTTCTCATATATACTGTGTAGTTCGTTCTAAGGTTAATAGCAACTCAAAATACATATAAAAATGATTGCACCAATAGCGACCTATGACTATGTTTTTGCTCTAATTTAGGCAAAAAGCTTGGCAATCGCTTGTTTAACCGTATCCTACGCATAGTATTAAATAATAAGATCATCAATATAGTTAGGCTCACCACATAAATGGCATCATCTTTTGTAACGTCGAGCATGTTTCGATTTTGCTTCCCTTTAGTCCTGTTAACAATTTTGCTCGTTGGTATGGACAACGTCATTCTCGTGACGGACTCAAATTTAGGGTTTGCTAGCAACCTCCCTTACATTTTATTGAGCGTTGCGGTTCTGCTATGCCATACGTTCAGACAAGGTCGAATGGCGATGGTATCGGTGAGCATGCTTGTCGCTTATCTGATCATCCAAGTTCGCTTACAAACGCCTCTCAATACTGGCACAACGCTATTAGAGCTCTCGTTACTTGCGGCATTAGTACCTGTCACTTGCTTACTTGTTTATGCCTTCCCTGATAACGGCGTAAACTCAAAGTCGATGCTGCTCTACGCCATCGTTCTTGTTCTGTTTATGGTGTGGGCACAATTGATCGTCTCTCACTTCCATGCCGGCGGTTTTGAATCATGGAGTGATGGTCTTCTATTTATTGTCAGAGACTTCTCCAAACTGCCTTTTGTTTTGGTGTTGTATAGCCTTTGCTTACTTGGCCTTACTGCCATTCTCGTGTTGGTGTATAACCGCTCTATCGATGTTGTGGTTTATAGCGCTATCCTGCTTTCTTCTTGCACGTTCATCTTCTTCGACGTTCAGTACATCTCGAGCACCATGTTCTCGTTGTCAGGCACGTTGATCATCGTCTATGTCATGTCCGCTAGTCATGATATGGCCTTTAATGACCAACTGACTAACATTCCAGGTCGACACGCCTTAGAAGTCGATATGAAGCACTTAGGGCGTAAGTATTCGATGGCGATGGTCGATATCGATCACTTTAAGCAATTCAACGACACCTACGGCCATGACATTGGCGACGATGTGTTAAAACTGGTGGCGCGTATTCTGAGGGAAACCACAGGCGGCGCTAAAGCTTATCGCTATGGTGGAGAAGAGTTCACGATTATCTTCAAAGGCAAACATTCGGAACAAGTTAAAGAGCACCTTCAAGCTCTGATTTCCGAAGTTCAAAACTACGACATGACGATTCGGAATAGCCATGAGCGCCCCGACGATCATGAAGTGGGTATGAAAAAGCGTGGCAAGAACGGTAAACCATCGGAAGTGGTGAATGTGACGGTGAGTATTGGATTGTCTGATAGTACAACCACCAGACATCCTGAAGAGGTATTGAAGCTTGCTGACCAAGCGCTGTATAAAGCGAAAGAAACCGGTCGAAACAAATTATGTATTGACCGTTAACGATGGTTAAAAGCTAAAGATATTAAGTACTAGAGATCTAAATAGCTTAAGCCATTAATAGCGAACTGCTTCAATAACTATCACTTCCAAGTTCAACGAGCCTCATTGATTTGAGGCCGTATAGCTCAAGTGGAAAAAGAGAGCTTAATCTTGGTTGAAGAATATAACCAAGCTACCACCTTTTAAGCTACTTCCGTAGTTAATCGTAAAACCTATTCCCACGTTATCGACCCACTCATTAAATAGGTTTGGGTTAAGCAGCCAGCCAACACTGCCCTCGTAGTAAGATGTGGTGCCCATAGAGGCCACCGTGTCACCACCAATATCAATTCGTCTTATACTCGAGTACATCGATGTGATGTTCTTATCCCAACGTACGAGATCATAGAAAACCTTGGCTTCATTGGCGATATACCACCCTTCAGGATGACCGACATTGCCATTATTCGCCTCGCCCCAGCCGATGCCATTAAAGTAATGCCAACTGGTGCTCAATTTATACTTTCCCCAGTCATTCTTATCTTCGTACATCAGCTTGATTTTAGGCTCGATGATGTAAGCCCAAGCATCAGTATTGAGATATACGCCATCCAGTTGGTCTTGAATAGGCTTTAGCAACGAAGCGCGATATTCATAATCATTGCGGTAGTAAGAGATGTGGTTACCGATTGCAGAGCTGAAGCTCCAATATTCGTCTAGCTGGGACACATTCGCGAATTCGACGTAGCCAGACACTACCGACTCTTTTTGAAAATCGTTTCTGTTTGCTGCCGCGTACTCGACATCGTTCTCGATTCGCAATGCAGACAAGCGTAGCGTCACCTCTTGATGGTTGTCTTCGATGTAACTGGGTAATTCAAATGTGTAAGGCAAACTCAGGGAGGTGATGTTTTGGCGACGACTTACCGAATCATTCGAACCGATGTCTTCATTGTCCAAACTAAACACTTTATTGGGGTCAAAGTTATTGATACCAAAAGTGAAAACATCGGTGTCGTTGAGCAATACACTGGTGGCAAAGCTCTGCTCTAGATCCTTTCGAAAAAGATCAGATAGCGTATTGGCATTAACAGTGGTCGCCAAAGCGGTAAAAAATAGAGGAACCGCAAGCGTCCAAGATGTGTTAGTCATAGAAAATGACTTCGAATGTGGCATTTCTTTTATCACTTAAAGCACTTCCTAGCTCAAACGCTATTAGAAGTATAAATTCAAATATCTTAAAGAGCTCGCCAACTAACGCGCAAGCTCCAAAATGTTACGTTGTACAAAGGTATTTCTACCACTTTGCTTCGCTTGATAAAGCGCTTGATCGACCTTTTCGTAAATAGACGCAATAGATTCGCCACCTTCTGGCACAAATGACAACACACCTTGTGACGCTGTCACTCTATCCGATACCGTTGAGTGTTCATGAGCGTAGTTCATCTCATGCAATGCCTCTTTAACTCGAGTCGCGTGTACCTTAGCGCCTTCACTGTCTGTATCGCTAAGAATCAGAACAAACTCTTCACCGCCATAACGACCGACAAATTCTCCCGCACGAACAAACAGCTGTTTCAAGGTATTAGCAAGCCCTTGTAAGCACTTATCCCCTTGAATATGACCATAATTATCGTTGTAAGGCTTAAAGAAGTCTACATCTAGAAGTATGACTGTCATGGATATATTACGTCTTCCGTGCCACGCTATGCTCTCTTCAAGCTTAGTATCCATATATCGACGGTTATACAATTTGGTCAGGCCATCTTCGTTGGCTTGTTGCTGCAGAAGGATGTTCAGTTCTTCGAGTTTGGCTGTGCTTTGTTTTAGCTCTCGTCTCATGTGCGCGATACGTTGCATCGCAATCAGCTTAGAATTCAAAACAACCTTGTTTACTGGCTTGATCAGGTAATCATCGCCACCAGCGTCAATCGCTTTTGCGATCATCTCAGGTTCTTCGTGACCACTAAGAAAGATGATGGGAACCCATTCTGGGAATCGGCTTCGAACCTCATTCGCCACTTCAAAACCATCCATATCAGGCATGCTGATATCAAGTAACACGAGTTCAGGATCAAAATCAGAATAAACACTCAGGGCTTCTTTTCCGCTACCGACAGCTTCTACAATATGACCCAGTTGCTTGAGTCGGATAGCAAGTTGCATCCTGTCTAGTTGAACGTCATCAACCAGCAATATGCGCATTGAAGATCCCTTTTCTATCATCACATCACCTTTATCTAGTGTTGAATATTCAAAGTAGCTCAAATTTGGGCTTAAATCATGCCCTAATCTCTATATTATATTGACTTTTTTACAGATCTTTTTAGCATTGTTTCTTTTTAAAGAGAAATACTATGTCAGACGCTACAAACAACGAACAACAAGAAATCGATTTAACCACCATCTCACCAGAACTTCGTCAAGTTATCGAATTTGATGGCGTACCAAAAGAGATGCACTTTATGGTTACTTCTATTCACGAAGTGTCTGAAGAAGCAGTACGCGAAGCTTGGGATAGTCTTCCAGCAAGCGCACAAAATGTTTTAGACAACTTCGAGCAGTTCCACGCTCTAATCTCAGTTAGCCAAGCTTTCGCTGGTGTTAACGTGATGGAAGAGTTCCCTACTCTTAAACTTCCAGAAGACATGTCTGACGAAGAAAAAGAAGAGTACCGTGCTCAACTGCTAGACCAAGTTCTACACAACTGTGTAAAAGACATGGTTAAACAAATCAAGAAAGCTCGTCGTGATGCAATCTTGAAGCGTGATTTCAAAGAAGTTTTTACTAAGTAAGTCGCTAGTCGCCTAAACTAGGCTAAGCGCTAACAGTACTACTTAGAATTAAGCTGCATGTTTCTTTAAACACGCGGCTTTTTTATATCCGCTATTTTCTGTTCGTCGATCGTTACGTCTGTATGTTCTTGTTGCTAATGTTCATATGATTCGACAAATCATATGCTTTAACATTCATATAGTGTGGCGCAAAACTGGCAGTTATACCGTATAAAAATGACGCATGTATCCATTCATGGAATCAAGATCGAATTTTCAGAACCTATAACAGGCAGTATCGCGACAATATCGAAAAACTGACCTTGTCAGGTTTAATGCGTTACCGCGATATCTCTTTGAGCGACACTCACACCTTTAATTTGAGCGTAAACACGCTGCCCGATTTCTAGATTTAACTCATCCAGCGCCCACAATGTAATGGTTGCCCATAGGTAGCACCCAGACTCTAACTCTAGCTCGACCGCGACACTCTGCTTATTTGTGCCTTGTTGGTGCGTCTCTACGCTTTTAATGGTGACAGGAAGGATGTTACGTATAGAAGTCCCTTTCGGCCGTTCTAGCGTGATAGAGACATCATTTGCCCTAACTTGCAGCCTCACTGTCGTACCAAGCTCACTCGATACTTTCTGAACCCATAACGACGTCGACTTTCCTAGCATCAGGCGAGACAGCGCATAATCGTCATTGTGTTCCGCTAATGTCGCTTCAAACAACGAGCTTTGCTCTGAGAAAGATTGCCAAGGTTGCATGGCTCTCGATGCCCAAACCTCTTCCGTCACACCCGACGAAATCACTTTGCCTTGGTCAATAATCACAAGGTGATTTGCCAAGCGTAAAATTTCATTGAGGCTATGGGTGACATAGATGATCGGTATTTGGACGGTTTCGGATAAGTTTTCCAGAAATGGCATCACTTCGCGCTTACGAGGCAAGTCGAGAGACGCTAAAGGCTCATCCATCAACAAAATGCTCGGCTTTGATAACAAAGCGCGGCCAATCGCCACACGTTGCTTCTCACCGCCAGACAAACGAGCTGGGTATCGGTCAAGCAATGAACCCAAAGACAACAGCGAGACTATTTGCTCAAAGTGCGCTTGATCGACGCTTTTCATACCGTATTTAAGGTTCGCTGCCACCTTCATATGTGGAAACAATCGCGACTCTTGGAACACATAACCGACGTTGCGTTTGTGAGTCGGCAAATTAATGCCATTTTCACTATCGAACAGTGTGGTTCCAGATACGCTGATCAGACCTTTATCGGGCTGTTTAAGGCCACTGATTGCATTGATAAGTGAGGTTTTACCCGCGCCAGAACGACCAAAAATTGCCGTAATGCCGCTACTTGGTAATTCCAAGTCGATATCAAAGAACGTTTCACCAAGTTGTTGTTGATATTGGAGGATCAAAGCACTCATGCATTGCCTCCCAAGCGTTGTGCTGACTTTTTGTTGAGCCACTCAGATAGCATCAATGAACCCAGCGCTATCACAATAGAAATGACACACAAACGCGCGGCTTCCATTTCAGCGCCAGGGGTTTCAATAAAGGTATACATAGCCAAAGGAATGGTTTGAGTTTCACCGGGAATATTTGAAACGAAGCTGATGGTCGCGCCAAACTCCCCTAGGCTTCTTGCGAATGAAAGCATGGTGCCGGTAATGACCCCTGGGATCATCAAGGGTAAAGTGATCGTGAAAAACACACGAAGAGGTGAAGCGCCTAATGTAGCAGCCGCCTCTTCAAGCTTACTGTCTACGGTTTCTAGGCTCAATCTAATAGAGCGAACCATCAGCGGCAACGCCACAACCACACAAGCGAGTGCCGCGCCCTTCCAGCTAAAGCTGAATACAATACCAAACACGTCATTGAGCCACGAACCTATGATACCTTGCCTGCCCATCATCACTAGCAGTAAATAGCCAATAACCACAGGTGGAAGTACCAAAGGTAAATGGACAATACTCTCAACAATGCTCTTACCTACAAATTGTTTCTTAGCAAGTAGCCATGCTAAGCCAATACCGATAGGGATAAGCCATAAGATTGCAAACCCAGCGACTTTTAAGCTCAGCATTAAGGCTTGGTATTCGTATTCCGATAAATACATCATTTAACGCACTTCAAATCCAAAACTGTTCAAGGTGTCTTTCGCTTTTTCGCTCTTTAGGAAAGTATAGAACTCTTCTGCCACAACTTTATCACTCAACTTCGCTACAGGGTAACGTATTGGTGTGTGCAGATCTGATGGGAAGGTCGACACTAGGTTTACTTCTTTAGAAAGCAACGCATCCGTTTTGTAGACAATGCCAAGCTTAGCTTCACTGCGCTCGACTAAGGCTAAGGCCATACGAACATTGTTACTTGGTGCCAATCGAGTTTTCACATCGTCCCATACACCTAACGTTTCTAACGCTTCTTTTGCATAGATACCAGCAGGAACCGACATGGTGTTACCCACTGCAAGCCTTTCATTAGTAAGCAGTTTAGCCCATTGTTCACCTTTTGATAGGTCTAACGTTACCGATGTCTCTTTAGGAGCAATCAGCACCAGTTCGTTTTCACATAGGTTTGTGACATTGTCACTATAAACCAATTTACGATCGACTAAATGCGTCATCCATTTCTCATTTGCCGAGATAAAAATGTCTGCTGGTGCTCCTCTTTCGATTTGTCGCACCAAAGACGATGTACTCGCGTACACAGGAATCACATCGACAGAATGGTCTTTCTCAAACTCTTCAACCAACAGATTAACCGCATTGGTCATCGACGATGCAGCGTAAACTCGTAGCTTTTCCGCAGCAAAAAGATGACTAGAACTCAATGCCGAAGTTAAAGCCATGGTTAAAAGGAAGACTCGCTTTTTCATTGTTATCACTTATCTATTGTTCGTTTAAGTTCTTTAGCTAACTTCTAAATGGCGGCTTAAGCTGTTAACTCTGGCCAAAGCAGATCAAGATTTAAGTACTCTTCGATGGCATCAGCGATTCGATTAATACCCAGCTCTTTAAGCTGTTCGTGGTCAATCGCGGTCACATCGTTGGCTCCTGCCCATTCGCAAATAAGCGACAACGCATCACTGTTGTCGAATACGCCATGCAAGTAAGTACCAAAAATCGAGTTATCTTGATTCACAGCGCCATCTAGGCTGCCAGATTCTAACTGAACCGGTAAGGCTGTTTCTTTGACATCAGTCCTACCTACGTGGATTTCATACCCTTTTACTTGTGCTGTTTTGCCATCCAGCGTCATGGTGCCGCGTACGTTGGTTAAGGTTTTCTGCTGTGTAAGGGTCGTTTCAGTATCCAGATACCCTAACCCTTCGCTGCTGCCGGGTTCCCCTTCAACGCCATCAGGATCGTGGATGATGTTACCTAACATTTGGTAGCCACCGCAGATACCCATCACTTTGCCGCCTAAGCGCAGGTGGCGTTGAATATCTTTATCCCAGCCTTGTTCTTTTAGGTAATCCAAATCTGCTCTTACCGACTTTGTACCCGGCAAGATAATTAAATCAGCATTGTTTACACGTTCGCCTTTACCGACATAACGTAAATCAATCGAAGGATTCAATCTTAACGCGTCAAAGTCTGTATGGTTGCTGATTCGGGTTAGCACTGGCACCGCCACCTTAAGCTTAGCTTCTCCGTCAGACTCTTGAGCAGAGGTAATGGCATCTTCCGCTTCTAAGTTAAAACCATGCAGATATGGCAAAACACCAATGACTGGCTTGCCGGTTTTTTCCTCTAGCCAATCTAGGCCAGATTGAAGCAGTGCGATATCGCCTCTAAAACGATTTATCACAAAGCCTTTTACACGAGCTTGTTCAGATTCAGACAATAGAGCTAATGTCCCGTAGAGATGCGCAAAAACGCCACCACGGTCAATATCAGCAACGATGATCACAGGGATGTCCGCTTTCTCAGCAAATCCCATGTTAGCGATATCATTTTCACGAAGATTGATTTCGGCTGGGCTCCCCGCACCTTCAATCATCACGCTTTCATATTCTTCAGAAAGTCGGTCAAACGAATCGATAACTGTATCCATCGCCACTTTCTTGTAATCATGATAACCCGTCGCTTCCATGTTGCTCAGCGCTCGGCCTTGCAAAATCACTTGCGCGCCGGTATCTGAGTTGGGCTTTAGCAATACAGGGTTCATGTGAACGGTTGGCTCTATATTACAAGCTTGCGCCTGAACCGCTTGAGCACGGCCAATTTCGCCACCATCTTTTGTCACAGCACTGTTCAACGCCATGTTTTGTGGCTTAAAAGGTGCCACTTTGATTCCTTTCCTTGCCAAAACACGGCATAAACCTGCCACCAAAACACTTTTTCCGGCATCTGACGTTGTCCCTTGAACCATAAGGGCACTTAATGGTGCTCGCATTTGTACTTAAATCCTTAATTTCTTAATTTTCAATTTATAGCTGTGGGCAATATTTCTCTGCGACCATCTTAACGTCATTGCCGAGTAGATGCTCAATAAAATGAATGGAAAATGAATGTGTTACTCACTCTGGATTCAACCCCAGTGTTGTTTAATAGCTCCATCGAAACGAAGCTTGTGAACGATAACAGGCGCTTCAACAAAAAACGTACTAACGAAAAGAAACGTTTCAAATTCAGAAAAACGTTTCTACTAAAAACAACATTAAGGGATTCACCATGAAAAAAACTGTATTAGCTATCGCATCTACTATTATCCTTGCTCCTACTTTCGCAATGGCTAGTGACCACAACAGCAACAAGCACGAAAGCGCTATTGCTTATACTGGCCCAATTGAAACCGTTTCTGTTGCGACACTACTTGCCGACACAAGCATGTTCGCAGAGCAAGAAGCAATTGTGGATGGCAAGATCGTTCGTCAACTTAAGAATGACACGTTTGTCTTCTCTGATGGCCAGAGTGAAATTCAAATCGAACTTGATGATGATATCCGCCTAGCACAACCACTGACCGCTGATACAAAAGTTCGTATCTTCGGTGAATATGAAGGTGGTAAGACACCTGAAATCGAAGTGGACCACATCCAGGTTCTATAAGCGATTAATATAAAAATACCGACTTCAAATAATTGGCCTGCATATTGCAGGCTTTTTTGTATTATACTGCCGCAAAATACAATTTATATGGAGTCACCATGCTAGGTTGCACGAATAAGACTGTCCTTTTAGGACTCGCTGCACTGTGTTCATTCTCTGCGTCTGCAAACAACTTTAACTACAACACATTCGAGCTGCGCATGGGTACTAGCCCAAGTACTTTCGGTGGTGAAGTCACAACAATGTTCACTCAGAACTCTCATTTTGTTGCTCGTATCGATTCAGAATTTGAAAGTGATTGGGATGCAGCGGTAGGTATGGGATTCAACGGCCCAATCAGTCAATTTGCTGACGTTACTGGCCAAATGTTACTGCACAACATTGAACGGAATGACGATAACCACATCAAAACAGAAATTAACCTTGGCTTGAGAGCTTGGTTAATGGCAAACGTTGAAGTTAACGCACGCCTTGGTCAACTGATCGACAACGATGACACTCGTTCAATTTTGGGTATCGGTGCTCGTTTCCATTCAACTGATCAACTGTCTGTTGGTCTTGATATGCGCAATAACGGCACATATGGCCACCAAATCTTAATGTCGGCTCGATTCGGATTCTAATCTAGATTTCAATTACTGAGTAATAAATAGCTAAACGTATTACATAGAAAAGCCCCGAACATATTAATGTTCGGGGCTTTTTTGTTTGTTAGTTTCGCTGGCTTTTAGTCGTTCACGACCTGAGCCAGCGACTTGCTTTATAAGCTAACCATCAGCATCTTTTTCTGGTGATCTAAGTACTCTTCATAAGTACCTTGGAAGCTCACTAGCTGTTGATCTTTTACATCGATGATGTGTGTTGCTAATGAAGAAACGAACTCTCGGTCATGGCTTACGAAGATAAGCGTGCCAGTGTAAACCTTCAACGCGTCGTTCAGGGCTTGGATTGCTTCCATGTCCATGTGGTTGGTTGGTTCGTCCATTACAAGCACGTTGATGTCTTGCATCATTAGCTTGCCGAATAACAGACGGTTCTTCTCACCACCAGAACAGTTACGCGCTTTTTTGTTCGCATCGTCAGCAGTAAACAATAGGCGACCTAGAATGCCACGTACCATAAGGTCATCGTGCTTCACTGTGCGCCATTGTGAGATCCAATCGAAGATGCTCAGGTCGTTATCAAAGTCAGACGTACTATCTTGTGGGCAGTAGCCTACAGATGCGTTTTCAGACCATTTTACGATACCTTCGTTTTGCTCTAGCTCTTGAACTAGGCAACGTAGCAGCGTGGTTTTACCTACACCGTTCTCACCGATAACCGCAAGACGAGTACCCGCTTCAAGCAGCAAGTTACCACCGGCAAACAATGTTTCGCCATCGAAGCCGTGACCAAGGTCTTGAAGTTCAAGCGCTTGACGGTGTAGTTTCTTACCTTCGCCAAAATCAATAGATGGGCTCATACGGCTCGATGATTTCACTTCATCAAGCGTGATCTTATCCATTTTCTTGGCACGAGAGCTTGCTTGTTTTGCTTTAGATGCGTTAGCACCAAAACGGTTTACGAAATCTTGAAGCTCGCTGATTTCAGCCGCTTTCTTAGCGTTGCTTGCTAAAAGCTGTTCACGAATCAAGCCAGATGCTTCTAGGAAGTACTCGTAGTTACCAGGGTAGACACGTAGCTCACCGTAGTCGATGTCTGCCATGTGTGTACACACAGAGTTCAGGAAGTGTCTATCGTGCGAAATGATGATCATTGTACATTTACGCTGGTTTAGCTCTTCAGCAAGCCAGTTGATCGTGTGAATGTCCAAGTTGTTGGTTGGTTCATCAAGAAGCAGGATATCTGGGTTTGCAAACAGAGCTTGTGCCAATAGCACACGCAGTTTCCAACCTGGAGCTACTTGCTGCATCAAGCCGAAATGGAACTCTTCTTCAATACCCGCTTGAATTAGGATGTCGCCAGCACGGCTTTCTGCTGTGTAGCCATCCATTTCCGCGAATTCACTTTCAAGTTCTGCGACTTTCATGCCGTCGTCTTCGCTCATTTCTGGCAAAGAGTAAATGCGGTCACGTTCTTGTTTTACTTCCCAAAGTTTTCTGTCGCCCATGATCACAACGTCGATAACGCTGTACTGTTCGAAAGCGAACTGATCTTGGCTTAGCACACCCAGTTTTTCTCCTGGAGTGATAGAAACGTTGCCCGAGCTTGGCGTTAATGCGCCACTTAGGATTTTCATGAACGTTGATTTGCCGCAACCATTAGCGCCGATCAAACCATAACGGTTGCCGTTACCAAATTTAGCAGAGATGTTTTCAAACAGCGGCTCTGCGCCAAATTGCATTGTGATGTTCGCGGTAGATATCAAAGAACTAATTCCTAAGCGTGTACTGACAGATAATTATTAGGCTATTTCAAGAACCTAAATAAGAAGTACGAAAGTATGGATTAAACAAAAATCGAAGCGCGGATTATATAGAGATCTCGATCACGTTGTCGAGGCTAAACAGTAAACGAATAGTAAACATAGACCATTTAGATGCTTTTCATACGTTATGGGGTGTAAATAAAAAAATCCCCACCAGCAGAACTGGTAGGGATTTCATTTATCAACACTAAAAGTCTTTTAAGCTCGTCACCTTTGAAACTATAGCTCTTCAAACGAAAAGCTTTGATGACGAGCAGAACTTGTTATTTAGTAATTTTCTTCTGAACGTATTTTTTGCTCACGTCGACAACCGCAACATCTCTAAAGAAGCTTCTACCCAACAGAAGTGGGAAAGAAAGATGCGTTCGGTCGGCTAGCGTAAATTCAGTTTTGTCTTTTAGATCGCCAATTTGAATCGAAGCTACAACCACAGCGCGTCGTTGTGTGCCTTCTGCGCTTGATTGCTTGATCTTAACCCAGCGTTCTACTGGTAAGCTGATCTCTTCAGTTGTAATTCCGTCGTGTTCAATCTTGAACTTAACCCAGTCTTTGCCGTCACGTTCAAAATCAACAATATCAACTGCACTGATTGAAGAGGTTGTTGCACCGGTATCGACACGTGCTTTAAACGCTTCTTTTAAACCAGGAACAAACACCCACTCTTCTTCACCAAGAATCAGTTTGCCGTCACTTGTTTTTCTAACCTTCTCTACTGGTTTTTCAACAGGTGCAGGTTTTACTTCCGGCTCAGTTGGTTTTACTTCTTCAGGCTTCTCAGTAGGTTCCGTTACTTTCTCGCCTTCTGTTGCGTCAGTTTTTGAAGAGTCATCCACAACAGGTTGTTCGATTTGAGGCTTTTGCTCTGGCTCAACAGGAGCTTGAGTTGTAGCCGAACAAGCAAACAGGCCACCACTTAGCATTAAAACTACAATCGCTTTCCAATTATACATTCAGTCACCTTCTATTTTGAAACGTTTGCTATCGCTTTTGCTACATAAGGAATATGAGATTCGGAAAGGCCTGCGATATTGATGCGTCCATCACCAACACCATAGACTCCATATTCTTCACGTAATTGATTCATTTGAGTTTCTTTAAAGCCTAGTACACTAAACATGCCTTTATGGCTTTCAATGAAGTCAAATTGTGACGTGTTATAAGTATTTCGCAATTCATCACATAAACTTTGGCGCAGATTTAACAAACGTTGCTGCATTTCACTCAATTCTTGCTTCCAAATCGAGGTTAGCTCTTGATTCTGAAGAATTGTTTTAACCAAAGCTGCACCATGATCTGGCGGCATTGTGTAAGTTGAACGAGCAAGCGTTAGAAGCTTACCTTTAGCATTGCCAACGTGTTCGCTGTTTTTGCCAATCACGATAGCGGCACCCGTTCTTTCACGGTATAAACCGAAGTTCTTCGAGCAAGATGTCGTAATCAACATCTCTTCGACGTTGTTAGCCATGTGTTGAAGACCTTTTGCGTCTTCTTCTAAGCCATCACCAAAGCCTTGGTAAGCAATATCAACGAACGGCAAGAAGCCATTTTTCTGCGATAGTTTGGTAATTTCCTGCCACGCCTCAAAGTCGATATCCGCACCCGTTGGGTTATGACAGCAACCGTGCAGTAGTACCACATCTGATGGACCCGCTTTTGAAAGGTCATCCAACATTCTTGCAGTATCAACTTGCTTCGTTTCAGGACTGAAGTAATTGTAATATCGAACTTTTAAGCCTGCCGCTTCCATCACCGGTTTGTGGTTAACGTAGCTTGGGTTTGAAATCCAAACCGTGGTGTCTGGTTGAGAAACTTTCATTAAGTCACCCAACATGCGAAGTGCACCACTTGCACCCGGTGTTTGAATCGCAGCAACGCGATCCATTGCAGAAGTCCCTTTAAGCAGCAGATCAACCATGCTTTGGTTGAACTCTTCACAGCCTGCTAGGCCAACGTAAGCTTTGGTTTTCTGAGTCTCAACAACGATATCTTGAGCCTTAGAAACGGCTTTCATGATCGGAGTTTCGCCTTGGTCGTTTTTGTAAACGCCAATGCCTAAATCGACTTTATCAGTACGAGTATCGCCGCGGTAAGCAACAGAAAGAGATAGAATTGGATCTAAAGTTGGTTTTGGTAGATGTGAAAACATGAAAGTCACAACCCTTTGAAATTCAAGTAATGGATTTCACGTTAACATTTTCGTACTAAAATCAGAAACATTTTTTAATAGAAGCGCTTAGTTACCATAAGTAATCAGAGATTGGTCGTTTCAAACGGATAAATAGTGCAAATTTCAAACACCTAATGACCCATTGCACAATTCAAATTGCTTTATTTCTATGCGTCTTATGTTCCTATATTCTTATGTTTGCACGTGCTCTATTAAGATTACTACTGGGCACTCTGTTTGAATTGTCTTGGTGTCATTCCTGACCAAGCCTTAAACCGAGTGCTAAAGTTAGCGGCATTGGGATATCCAACTATCTCGCCAATGTGTTGAATCGACCAATCACTCGACCTGAGCAGCCTTGCAGCGTATTCCATTCTCATACGCATAATATGAGTCATCGGGCTATGAGAGTAATAACGTTGGCACAAACGATGGAAGTGCGGCTCTGAACAAGGAAATAGGTTTGCTAGCTCATGCACATTCCACTCTTTATGAAGCTGCTTTTGAACACTGTCGAACACACGTCTCAAGCGAATCAAATTTCGAGACTGTTGCTGCGGGACTGGTGCATTAATCATGAACTCTATTTGGGCTACGCTGTGAATGGCAATCGCTCCGCCTAAATCAATGGGCAAGGCAATACTTCTCAGCAAGGTATGAATACAAGACGAGACGACTTCGGCTGCAGGAGAGAGCGTATAACTCACTTCATCATTGACGACATTATCCCAATGCTTATCAGGCGATAGAAAGATCCACGCTATCTGCCATGTTTCTTCTTCAATCCCAAAGCCATTCTCAACGCCTGCAGGCACAGTAATGCACGACCCCGGCTCTAGAATATAGCGACACGCCCCACTTTCTAACCACCCTTTGCCCCTAACCGTGTAAAGCAGCATGTGTTTCTGTGGATTCTTCCGATGGACAGAAAAGAAATCTCGGCACGACGCCGTCCCACACTGAACGATACCCAATTCTTCGAATGCCAATACATGGCTTTGATCGACAAACTCTTGGTGTGTCTGATCAGAGATCTCGTACCGTTCGTGTTTCTCACTCATTTCACTGATCGCTCATTAGGTTTGCCTGCAATTAAATCGCCACTTTAGTCATTCGATAGTTTTGGAATAGATGATTTTGAAAACAGATCGTTTTGACAAATAGACAGCTTTTGAAAATAGATAGTTTGGCAAAAGTTTGTGATGAACCTGAACAATACAGCCTAAACAAATGCCGATAAACTTCTCGCATATTAACCACAGGGGAAATGCGATGCGCTCGACATATCGTCATCTAGACAAAGATTTTTGGCAAAAGCTTTTACACATCGGTTTGCCTGTATCGCTACAAACCATGTTGTTTTCATTACTCGGCGTGGTCGATATTTTTATGGTTAACCAACTGGGTGACTCTGCAACTGCGGCGGTTGGTGTGGGTAACCGCATATTTTTCTTCAACTTGATCATGGTATCCGGGATTAGCGGCGCTGTCAGTGTGCTAGCTTCGCAATATTTCGGTGCGGGAGATTTCAACGGAATTAGACGCACATTAGCACAGTCATGGGCATTGTCTGTCTTTACCATCATCCCCTTTGTGTTGATTTATACATTGGCTCCTGAATCAGTCGTGTCTGTGGTGGCCTCAGACCCTGATTACGTCCGCTTGGCAACGGATTACCTTTGGATAACAGGAGCCAGCCTTTTTGGTACCGCGATCGTAGTGCCCTTAGAAAGCGCACTGCGATCGGTCGGCGAAGCCAAGCTACCCACCAAGATCAGTATTTGGGCAATCATCGTTAATGCGATTCTCAATGCATTGCTGATCTTTGGTTTGTTTGGATTTCCAGAACTGGGCGTAGTTGGTGCGGCTATTGGCACCACGGTGTCTCGATTCTTTCAGACGATAGCGCTGCTTATCATGGCGAAGAAACACTACGCGCATCTATTCCCGACATTAAGTAATTGGCGAGAAGCGATATTACCGAAGCATAGAAAGAAGTACTTCACGATAGCAATACCTATGTTGGTTCATGACACAGCATGGGCGGGCGGGATTCTTATTTATAACGTGATAGTTGGGCAAATGGGTGTTGGAGAGCTTGCGATCATTTCGCTGTTATCGCCAGTAGAAAGTATCTTGATCTCGGCGTTCATGGGGTTTGCGGTCGCCGCTTCGATCATTCTAGGCAACGAGATCGGCGCGAAGAACTATCAACGTGTTGAGAACACCGCATGGGGTTATGTATTGGTCAGCTGTGGGCTTGCGGCTATATTAGCCTTGGTGTGTTGGTTTGCTAAACCCGCGATCGTATACATGATCGGCCTTACTCACTTAGAGCTCAAAGAGACAGCCGTTAACGTCACCTTAGTCATGGCACTCGGCATGATACTAAGAGTCTTCAATATGGTTGGTATTGGTGGCGTGCTGAAAAGTGGTGGAGACATCAATTACAGTATCTTCATCGACCTGTTTGGCCAATGGGCAATCGGTATTCCCCTTGCTTACTTTACTGCGCTGGTGTTGGGTTGGCCGCTAGAATGGGTTTTGATGATTGTGTTACTGGAGGAGTTAGCGAAGATCGCTTTAACTAGCCAGCGAATTCACTCTAAGAAATGGATCAACAATCTAATCGACGAGCCTGAG
This sequence comes from Vibrio sp. 10N.247.310.98, assembly GCF_041467395.1. Taxonomy (NCBI): domain Bacteria; kingdom Pseudomonadati; phylum Pseudomonadota; class Gammaproteobacteria; order Vibrionales; family Vibrionaceae; genus Vibrio; species Vibrio sp. 10N.247.310.98. The sequence goes on from NZ_JBFSUL010000022.1 coordinate 29,355, forward strand.
CACATTCCTATATAAACAGGCGATAGATTCAAAGAACTCACACCCAAGGGCTGATTTGTAGCATTGCGCTAACGATGAAGCCCTTTTTCGTTTACGAGTGTGCAAAGTCACGACAGCAGTTATATATCAGTAAATCGATGGATGATTTGGTTTGAACTACCACGCCAATCCAACATTGGATCCGCTTTATCTTGCTCAAAACGACCATCAATCAAAGTATCAACATATTCAAGTACTTGCCTCTGCTTTTCGTCGAGTTCGTCGAGCTCGTAGCCCGTCCACATCCAGATGTCTTTGCCTTCACATTCTGCTTTTACACGCTGAACAAGCTTAAGCACTTCAGATACATTTGCAGGATGCAGAGGATCACCACCTGAAAGCGACAAGCCACGACGCTTGATTCGTGGATCATTGAGATCAGCGATAATGTGGTCTTGCAGCTCTTGAGTAAACAAATGCCCGGAGTCCAACCTTTGCGTTGATTGGTTATAACACCCGCGACACTGGTGTACACAACCCGACACAAACAAAGTGCAGCGTGTTCCAGGGCCATTTACAACGTCGATTGGGTGATATTGGTGATAATTCATAAGGCAGTATTGAAAACTCGTGATGGCTTAATGGTTTAACTCGAAAAGTAGCGAGAGTTGAAACAAATGAATTGGTATCGACATAGCGCCGATACCAAACATATTTCTTGAAACGTAGCTCTTCTAAGTAAGCTAGCTAATAATCTTAGAGCTTACTAAAGATGCTTCACGCGGCGTTTAACTTCTTCTTGCTTACCGAAGTTAAATGGTCGTGCATCTGGGCTACCAAGGTAACCACAAACACGGCGCGTCACCGATACTTTGGTTGAGTCATGGTTGCCACATTTAGGACACGTAAAGCCCTTACTTGTACAGTCGAACTCACCGTTGTAACCACATTCGTAACACTCATCAATCGGTGTGTTAGTGCCGTAGTAAGGAACACGTGTGTAGCTGTAATCCCATACGTTTTCTAGTGCTTCGATGTTCTTCTGCATGTTCGGGAATTCGCCGTAACAGATAAAACCACCGCTAGAAATTTCAGGATAAGGCATCTCGAAATCGATCTTGTCGTATGGGTTCACTGTCTTCTGCACATCTAAGTGGAAGCTGTTGGTGTAGTAACCACGGTCTGTCACACCATCAATCACACCAAATTCTTTGGTGTCGATGCTGCAGAAACGGCTACATAGGTTTTCACTTGGTGTGCCGTATAGGCTGAATGCGTAACCTGTCTCTTTCGTCCAAGATTCCACTTCACGCTTCATGTACTCCACCAGCTCAAGCGCTTTAGCACGCATTTCGCCATCGTCGTACAGGTGAACGTCAGTACCGTAAAGTGCTGTCATCGCTTCGTGGATACCAATGTAACCAAGAGAAACAGACGCACGGCCGTTCTTGAAGATGTCTGCAATAGAGTCGTCTGCTTTCAAGCGAACGCCACACGCACCTTCCATGTATAGGATTGGAGCAACACGCGCTTTCACGTTTTCTAGACGAGAAATACGAGTTTCTAATGCACGACGAGCCAGCTTGAGTTTATCATCAAGCAGTTCGTAGAACTTAGCCATATCTTGTTTTGCGTTAATCGCAATACGTGGCAAGTTCAAGCTAACAACACCTAAGTTGTTACGGCCTTCGTGAATCAACTCACCATTTTCTTCATAAGTATTCAAGAAGCTACGACAACCCATAGGCGTTTTAAATGACCCTGTCACTTCTACTACTTTGTCGTAGTTAAGAATGTCTGGGTACATACGCTTAGACGCACACTCTAGCGCTAATTGCTTGATGTCGTAGTTTGGATCTTGCTTCTGGTGGTTCAAACCATCTTTGATCGCAAATACCAGTTTAGGGAACACGGCTGTTTTACGGTTCTTACCCAAACCTGCAATGCGGTTTTTCAAGATTGATTGCTGAATCAATTTCGAGCCCCAGCTTTCACCTAAACCAAAACCAAACGTCACGAATGGTGTTTGACCATTAGCGGTGTGCAGCGTGTTTACTTCGTACTCCAGAGATTGGAACGCGTCGTAACACTCTTTCTCTGTGCGAGAGATAGCAAAAGCTTCTGGGCTATGAATGTCCCACTCTTTCGCTAGCGATAAGTGCTTCTCGTAGCTCGCCATAACGTAAGGTTCAAGAACCTCATCGATGCGGTTAATCGTTGTGCCGCCGTAGATGTGACTCGCCACTTGCGCGATGATCTGCGCGGTTACCGCTGTCGCCGTAGAAATAGACTTAGGTGTGTCGATTTCCGCGTTACCCATCTTGAAGCCATGCGTTAACATGCCTTTCAGATCGATAAGCATGCAGTTAAACATTGGGAAGAACGGTGCGTAGTCTAGATCGTGGTAGTGAATATCACCACATTCGTGAGCATGTACGATATCACGTGGCAAAATGTGAGTTTTTGCATAGTGTTTAGCCACGATACCCGCCAGCAGGTCACGCTGAGTTGGGATTACTTTGCCATCTTTGTTCGCGTTTTCATTGATTAGATCAACGTTGCTTTCTTCGATCAAACCTTCGATCTCACGAGTTAAAGCGCTTTGCTTCTCACGGGCGATGTCGCGGTCATGACGATATTCAATGTAGGCACGAGCCAGAGACTTGTATGGTCCCTGCATTAGCTCGTTCTCGACCATGGTTTGAATTTCAGAGATATGAACTTCATCGTAGTCTTCGAGCTTCAACTCAACTGCTAATGCCACATTCAGTGCATAAATAGCAATTTCCTTATCGGCTTTGTCTGATGCTGCTTCCACTGCAGCTTGGATGCGATCTCTACTGAATGGAGCTCTTGAGCCATCACGCTTGATTACGATTGATTTCACCACTTCTCCTTACTCTTGAGGTATTCACAGACTTATCCACAAACACACTATATAGAGCGATTTATCGTTTAACTAACACTAGATATTGTGGCGTATTTAACGAGAACCACCAACTTTGAGTATTGATTTGGATCAATAAAAAGAGAACGCTGACTAAGATCAATTCAATATTATTACGCTAGTTCTCAAGTCGAAAAGAAACAATGTAACAATAAAAAAACTCCTAAAAAGAGTTGAATTTTTGGTAAGTGTTGTAGGATAACGGCTCATCAATATTGGCAGACAAAATTAGGGATATTTGGCATGAAACGACTTCAAAACTGGATAATGTTAGGCTGCTTACTCAGTAGCCAGACATTTGCTGAACCTTTGACCATATCCAGTTGGAATATCGAATGGTTATCAACCAACGAGGCTGTGAATAAGTTTTCTGACAAACGTGATCAAGCTGATTTCGACAAACTCGCAACTTATTTTCAATCCTTAGACGCAGACGTGGTTGCGTTTCAAGAAGTCGATAACGTAAATGCCATTCAGCGTGTGGCTGGTGATCAATACAAGATATTGATGTCTGACCGGGCGCTATCTAAGAACAGCAACCGCCAATTTAAAGAAGTGAACCAATACACGGGATTTGCAGTTCGTAAAGGAGTAGCCCTCACCGACTACGCTGACTTTCCGCTTGAAACCACATCCAACAGTAAACTTAGGTTTGCCAGCTATATCGTTGTAGAAACAAACTTTAAACCCATTCACATGTTGTCTGTGCATTTAAAGGCAGGTTGTAGCGGAGCGTATAAGTCCAACCGCGATTGCTCTCGTTTAAAAGAGCAAGCTCAGCAACTGAACAAGTGGATAAAGCAAAGAGAGCGCAATAACGAAGACTACGCCATTCTTGGCGACTTTAACCATAACCTCGCTTACTCACGAGATTGGATGTGGAAAGAGTTATCACAATATACTGATGCGCAGTTAGCGACACGAAAGACCCGTGCAGATTGTAAGGTACGCTCTAACCGCAACAATTATCGCACACATCAGTTCCGCTCTGTTATTGATCATATTGTGGTGAGTGAGTCGCTAAATGCTTCTCCTGCAAAGCAGAAGGTATTTGAAACACAAGATGTTCTGGACTACAAACTCAGCGACCACTGTCCAGTTTCAACGACTATTAAATAGTAGATTTTAGATAACAGCAGATTGTAGATAACTGAAAATAATAGAAACAGTAAATATAGAAAGAGGCTGACTGACTTTCGTGCTGAAAGCGAGTCAACCTCTATGCTTGGTCAGCTCAGAACGGATAACGTCAAAGCCAATGTAATCAGCTATAAGCTTGCTACTAACACGTTTTGTTCATACGATCCGCCAGCCACATTCCCACCAGCATGCTTATCATAAACACCCACACCGTCGGGTTGCCGCCACTTAGGCTGGTTACCGCAGGGCCTGGGCAAAAGCCTGCAATCCCCCAGCCTAAGCCAAACGCTGTAGATCCAAGAATCAGCTTTCTGTCTATCAACGGATTGTTACGGCTATCTAACGGCTCGCCATTGATGGCTTTAGCGCGCTTTTTAATGACCAGATGATAAAACGGTGCAAAGACCAATAGCGCGCCACCCATGACGAATGCCAAACTAATGTCCCAGTTACCGGTAATGTCTAAGAAGCCGAGTACCTTCTCAGGATCAACCATCCCTGAGATGATCATGCCAGAGCCAAAAAGAATACCTGCGACCAAACCGATAACGATAGTAAATGAAGCGTTTTTCATTATGCCCCCAAGCCAGTCAGATTCTTGATAAACACGGTTACGATTGCCACACCCATAAATACACAGGTCGCAACAATAGAACGTTTAGATAAACGCGCCATTCCGACAATGCCATGCCCGCTAGTACAACCGTTCGCTGTTTTAGTACCAAAGCCCACCAGAAGGCCAGCAATAATCACTAAAGCGAGATTCATCTCTTCTAACTGCGGAAGTTGGTAGCCCGTCGGAATTAATAGCCAACCACTTGCGACCATTCCCACAACAAAGGCGATACGCCAGTGTTTTTCGGTGTTTGCTGTATCCGCATCTTTACGTTCTTTGTTGCTGGTGCCAGTTGGCAATAATCGGCTGACAATGCCACTAATGCCAGCAACTCGACCAATCCCCAACATTAAAACAATGGCCGACACGCCTAACAACATGCCGCCGAAAAAAGCATCCCAAGGAATCAAACTAAGCACAAACCTCTCCTATCCACAAACATCATAAACTCATAACAACCTATAAATTAGAGTTTACTAATAAATATAAATTAGTCAATGCTAATGTACTGCGAGTATGTGTCGTTTTGTAAGTCTGGAATTAACAAGCGCCCTGCATGAAAAAAGCCCCTAGGCGTTAACCTAAGGGCTTAAGATTTATTCTGTCTTTGGTAAAGAACAGCTATTTGACCTTGTTCTTCTCAGCAATCCATTGCGACATGTACTTAGTGCTCGCCATACTATGGTGCTTAAGCATTGAACCAAAGAAATTATTCAGTCGATGCGCATCAAGCTCAGAACCTAGCGCAGTCAGTCGCTCGATCAATTTGTCGCCCAGTTGATTCTGTTCATAGTGCGCTTCAAGAATTGAATGACATTGGCTTTGAGCTTTAAGCCATTTCTTTTCATCTTTATAAAGAGCGACAGCTTGTTCAACAAACTCATCAATATCATCTGACACTGCGCCCGGCCATTGCAGTTCACCTTGCGGTAGCATGCCTTCACTGCCGATCTCGCTGGTTACATTCGGAGTTTGCAGCTTCATCGCATCAAGTAACTTGCCTTTAATGCCAGCGCCAAAACGTAATGGCGCAACACAAACACGTGCATCTTCCATCACTTCTTGAGCGTCTTTCGCCCAACCTTTGATATGGAAGCCAGTTTTAGGGTTATGCAAAGCGGTTGCTTTTGGCGGCGGATACGATCCATAAATATGAAGTTCAGTGTCAGGTAACTGTTTACGAATCTTCGGCCAAATCTTCTGTAGCTGAAGTACGGCATCCCAGTTCGGTGCGTGTCTAAAGTTGCCTATCGTCATGAAATGCTTACGTTCTTCAAAGCTTTTCGTGCTTTCAGGAAGCGTATTAAGATCAACCATGAACGGCAGATGATGAAGCAGTTTGGGATCGATATTGAACTCAGCTTGAAGCAGTTCCATCTCGTAGCTAGAAATGATCAACGAAAGATCACAGCGTAGAATCGCGGCAATTTCACGTTTAGCCAAGTCACTGTACAAATGCGCTTTAGTCAGTTCTGTCTCTTTCTTAACCGCTTCGTGTCGAGCATTACGTAAGAACTGTAAATCTTCCGTATCCAGTAACTTAAACGCATTCGGGCATACCTTTTCCACGCGCCAACCAAACTGCTCTTCCATCATAAAACGGTCAAACATCACAACATCGGGCTGCAGCTCTTCAATGTAATCGTCAAAGCTATCGCAATTTAACTGTATAGATTGGCTTGTGATGCCCTCTTCAGAGAGATCAATCATGTGCTCGGTTTCTTGAGCGGGTGTTGCAAATTCAACTGACCAACCTTGTCTCTTAAATAGACGTAAAAGAGACATCATATGGCTGCCAGCCGCCGATGAATTCGGTTCTGGCCAAACGTAGCCAATTGCTAAAACTTTCTTCAAAATACTTCCTAAGAAATAACAAAAGGGCCACAGAAGCCCCTAATAAAACGTTAATCGAGTTATGCCGCTGATAATAATGGTTCTAAGAACTCAGCGATCAGATTCGTTCACCTACATTGCGAGCTATCATAAGCACTTCATCGGCTGAGTAAAAGTTTGAAATCGTGGTTTCGACTTGAGCGCCCAATGTCGACTGATAGAGCTTTTGTGCAAAGTTATCTGCTCTGGTGGTCACTAATACATGTTTTAGTGTCGAGCCCTGCTCTGATAGCTTCTGCTTCACTTGAGGCAAAGAGTCTAGAATCAGCTTTTTGCCCAATCCTTGCCCCTGAGCACTCGGTAACACAGCAAGTTGTTCTAGCTCCAAAACAGCTTCAGGCCTAAACCCACTCTTTTGAACCCAAATAATGTAGCCGACAATCTCGCCATCGCTTTCAGCAACAAAGTTAAGAAAGCGTGGCGCAGCATTTAAGTTACATTGTAACCAATTTTTTGAGTTTTGCTGTCGAACAAAAGTTGCTTGGTGAACTAAAGCCGCTCCATCGAGGTCGGCTTCTGTCATAAAACGAACTTGCGCCATGCTGCTACTCATTCTCAGAATTAGGACGCGTTTTACAGTGTAAAATGGCTCTCTCTAGAAGTTCTAATGCCGAGCTATCTGCTTCTGGAAGCTTAGCGTCCGATTGACCTAACGGATCAACACGGCTACCCCACTTAATATGGCCTGCCCCCCAAGTTAAACCGGCACCGAATGCCGCCACAAGGATGTTTGAGTTCGGTTTAACAAAGCCTTGCTCTAACGATTCACACAATGCAATTGGCACAGTCGCAGCCGACGTGTTGCCATAGTTTTGAATGTTCACAAACGCTTTCTCACGTTCAATGCCCGCCATATCACACAGAGTTTGAATAATTCGGATGTTCGCTTGGTGCGGAATCACAACATCGATGTTTTCAGTTGAGATGCCAGTGCGACTCAATACTGTATGTGCTGCAGCGCCCATTCCTTTCACTGCACGCTTGAAGATCTCTTTACCAACGAAATCAAAATCCCAGTAACCGTTATCAGCAGCAAAGCGGTCCATAGACGTACCGAATTTTGGTACTGCTAGAATGTCACGGCCCTCTGCGTCACAACCGATTTGAGCTTCTTGTAAACCCACTTGTTCTTCAGTACGCGATAAAACCACAGCGCCAGCGCCATCACCGAATAGAACCGCAGTATCACGCTTGGTCCAGTCGATGAAGAATGAAAGACGCTCTGCACCCACAACGATCGCATTGCGGTAGTTGCCCGCTTGAATCAATCGAGTTGCTGTTTCAACACCGTAGATAAAGCCTGTACACGCTGCATTAAGGTCAAAAGCTGCTGCGCTCTTGATGCCTAAGTTCTGTTGAACTTTAGACGCGGTATTTGGAATAAGAGAGTCTGGACTGCACGTCGCTACGATCACAAGATCGATATCTTCGGCTGTTAAACCAGCACACGCCATTGCATGTTGAGCAGCAACGGTCGCTAGCTCAGAGGTATTTACATGACTGATACGACGATTTTCGATACCAGTTCGAGTACGAATCCACTCGTCAGACGTATCAATGAAAGTGCTTAAATCATCATTGGATAGCACGGCTGGTGGCAGACACTTTCCCCAGCCAGTAATTTCGGCGTAAAATTTTGTCATCATTTACCTGTTTATTGTTTGTTTTTATTTAAGTATCGTATTCTTGTTTTAAACAGTATAAGCGCTCTGTGCGTGATTCGTAAATCGCGTTAGCCACGGAGTTGCAATAAAAAGAGAAAGTTATGTCTACATTCAACACACGCTGCCCTTCTTGCAATGGCGTAAACCGAGTTCCTTCAGAAAGAATTTCAGAAAGCCCAACTTGTGGTAAGTGCAAAACAGCACTGCTCGATGGCGCTCCTATCGAGGGAACGTCACTTAATTTCCAATCTATCTTGAACAGTTCACAACCTGTAGTTGTCGATTTCTGGGCAACATGGTGTAACCCATGTGTGGGCTTCGCGCCCGTGTTCAGCGACGTTGCAAAAGAACGCTCTGGAGATGTTCGATTCGTTAAGATTGATACTGAAGCTCAGCAGCAGCTCGCAGCTGTTTATCAAATCAGAAGCATTCCGACCGTGATGGTGTTTAAAGACGGTAAACGTGTCGATACGATTAACGGTGCACTGCCAAAAGGTCAATTTGATCAGTGGCTTAATCAAGCTCTAACCAAGTAACACCATTACTTAAGCTATTGATTAAGCTATTGATTTAGATTTTGCTTTATTCTAAGTAAGCACACAAAAATAGTTAGATAGTCTTATCAAACCAAGACTATCTAACCTACTGTTTTATTTATGGTTATCACTTAACTTCTTGATTTAAACCACAGCTTCGCCTTTCGCTTGAATGCCCGCTTCTTGCTTACCGAACTCGTATTCCTGTTTGATCTGGTCTGCGACTTTCTCGGCAATCATAATGGTTGGTGCATTGGTGTTCGCCCCAATCAGTGTCGGCATCACAGAAGCATCAATGACTCTCAAATTATCCAATCCATACACTTTGAGATCTTTATCCACCACAGCTAAAGAATCACTACTAGGTCCCATTTTACAGGTACCCACCGGGTGATACTGTGTGTCTGCACGATTACGAATATCTTGCTCGATAGACTTGTCATCACTGGCGTCTACGGGGTAGAAAGCGTTACCACGGATATCATCAAACGCGGAACTCTCTAACATTTGATACTGCTTCTTCCAGCCCTTAATCATGAGCTCCATGTCTTCAGGATGACTAAAAAACGCAGGATCGATCTTAGGCGGATCATAGGGATCATTGCTATTCAGCGTTACGGTGCCATGGCTCTTCGGTCGCAACAAGGTGACATGAGAGGTAAAGCCATGACTGGTATGAATTTTTCTAGCATGGTCATCTACAACAGCGACCACAAATACAAACTCTAAATCCGGTACAGCGATATGATCTTCGGAACAGAGAAAGCCTATTCCCTCTGCAAAATTACTGCTCATTTTACCGCGGCGTTCTTTGCGCCATAGTGGTAAGGCTTTGGTCATTTCAGAGGCCATTTGCAGCGAGATACCAAAAGTTTCACGCTTTTCACCGCATTTATACGAATGTACTAAGTCGATATGATCTTGAAGGTTCTTGCCCACTCCAGGTAATTCATGAACCTGTTCGATTCCATGTGTCTCTAGTTCAGTTTGAGCACCGACACCAGACAGTAACAGCAATTGGGGAGAACCAAACGCGCCAGCGGAAAGAATCACTTCTTTGTTGCATCGTATCTGATAACGCTTTCCGCTAGAACCATATTCAACACCAATCGCCTTCTTGCCTTCAAACAAAACCTTATGTGTGGTGGCTTTAGTCACGACCGTGAGATTCGATCGTGAAAGGTTTGGCGTTAAGTAAGCCTTGGCAGCACTGCATCGTTCACCATTCAGCTGTGTTACCTGCGTCGGCATCGCCCCAAACTGAGCAGCGCCGTTAATATCCTCATTGCGAGGTACACCTATCGATTCACACGCCGTTAAATAACGTTCCAACATAGGGCTTGGCGATCTAAGATTGGCCACATTAAGAGGACCACCTTGGCCATGGAACTCATCTTGGTGGACTTCGTTGTTTTCTGCTTTCTTAAAGTAAGGCAAACAGGATTCATAGTTCCAGCCAGCATTGCCCAAGCTTTCCCATCTATCGTAGTCATAGCGATGTCCACGAGCGTACATCATGGCATTGATAGAGCTAGAACCGCCAAGTGTCTTACCTCTAGGCTGATAGCCTTTACGACCGTTCAAACCCGGCTGTTCAACCGTTTCGAATGCCCAATTATTGAGTTTGGTTGGCATCATCGCCACCACGCCAACGGGTGTGTGAATGAATGGGCTGGTGTCTTTACCACCCGCTTCTAACAAGCAAACCGTCACATCAGGATCTTCCGACAGCCGAGAAGCCATCACACACCCAGCTGAACCACCGCCAACAATAATAAAATCATAACTATCCATTTGCCATCTCCGCTATTTCTAGTGGGTGTAACTCACGCTTCAAGATTTTTCCGGTTGCTGTCATGGGTAAGGCTTTACGAATGAATACCTTACGCGGGTATTTGTAGTCGGCGAGTTGCTCACGACACCATGCTATCAAGGCGGCACTATCACATTGCGTATGTTCGTGAAGAACCACATGCGCGTGGATCTCCTCGCCTAAATGTTCATGATGCTCGCCTACCACCGCGACCATTTCGACATCGGGGTGACACATCAACACTTCTTCGACTTCACGTGGATAAACGTTGTACCCACCACGAATAATCATGTCTTTAACACGGTCAACAATGAACAAATTGCCATGCTCATCGACGCGACCGATATCTCCCGTTAAGAACCAACCATCACGAATAGATTCAGCTGTCGCCTCTGGCCTTTGATAATAGCCTTTCATCACACTTGGGCTTTTAATGCAGACTTCGCCGAGTTCACCCATAGCGACAGAGTTGCCTTGTATATCAGTAATCTTGATGAGGTGGCCACATAAAGGCTGACCGACACTACCCGATAAACGATCGCCATCAATATGATTAAAGGTCGCAACCGGCGCCGTTTCCGAGAGCCCATAACCTTCTAAGACTGGTAATTCAAAACGAGATTCAAACTGTCGTATAACCTCAAACGGCATAGAAGCACCGCCAGAAACACCTAACCTCAAGCTGTGTTTAACCTGTTCAGAGCGTTTGCTTGTGTTTTCTAAACTATCAGAAGACTCTTCTCCCGCCTTTAATAGCGCGATATACATAGTAGGAACACCCGCAAACAGGCTGACTTTATGGCTAATGATCTGTTCAATAACCAATGACGGTTCAAAACGAGGAATCAACACCATGGTGGACCCTGTTAGCACACTCGCGTTCATCATCACCGTCTGACCGAAGCTATGGAATAAAGGCAGTGTAGCCATTGTGGTGTCGCTGTACTCCAATCTCATTAGATACTGTGACGACATCGCATTGGTTTGCATGTTGGTGTGGGAAAGCTCAGCCCCTTTTGGTTGACCCGTCGTGCCAGAGGTATAAAGGATCACAGCGGTATCATCGCCATGACAAGCCACAGACTCAAAAGGAGTAAAAGGTTGTGCCAACCAATCAGCGATTGATTCATGCTCCTCATTACTTTCTAAAGTAGTGTCTGTGTTTGTTGGGATAGGCATCTCGACAAAGTGTTCACAGTGGTTTGCCTGCTCAAAACCTTGTAAACCATAGCGACCAATGGGAAGCTCTTCACTGCCGTCAAAACATAAATAGGCCTTCGCGTTAGAGTCATTAAGGTGATAAGCGATCTCTCTGGCCTTGAATAGCACGTTCAAAGGCACGACTACACAACCCGCTTTTAGAATCCCGTAATAGGCTATCGGAAAGTAAGTCACGTTCGGGCATGACAACGCTACCTTATTTCCGTTCTGCAACCCAAGTCTTTTCAAGTTAGCAGCCACGTTTCCAGAAAGTTGTTCTAACTGAGAAAAACTGATTTCATCCGATCCCATACGCAGAGCGGCTTTAGTTGGAAAAAGCGAAGCGCTACGCTCCAAATTAACAGCAAGATTGTGCATCCATGATCTCCTTGTGCGGCTTAGACCTGTTTGTGACGGTCACCGTAGACGTTCTAATCGTTGTAATAAGTATCTTTCTTGTCATCACGAGCCTGCACATTGGTGTGTCATGTAGATAAGAGTCGTTATTGAGCAAAATGTTTGAGACGCTCCAATGTGCAGCCCAATAAATTACAACATTTCGATAACATTTCGAACAGGTTTCAAAAAGACAAAAACCGGTGATATTCGGACACAGCCTGCGCTAGCCCAATAAAACCTTGCACACATAAACCAAAATTTGGAACAAGCTTGCGAAAGTGAGAACAAGCAACAGGCGTAAATGTTAAAAGTTCGGTTAAGATATCGATATTCAACAAGAGGCAGCTTATGGAATACACCGCAGTTTACGAACCCGACATGCAAGCATTCGGCATTCTGGATCTTCAGTTGCTGCATCGTTACCTGTCGCCTGTTCTCAGTATCGAAGAGTTGCTCGAAGGCAGTAACATCGATGCTCTCCAACTCAACACACCCGATACACACATCACTTTGGCGCAAAAGCTTGCTGTGTTCAGTAATGCGTTAGCGAATTCCAACGAAGACGGATTGGGGCTTAAAGTTGGCCAACAAGCGAGGTTCAGCGATTTCGGCGTGCTCGGTTATGCGGTGTTTAGCAGCGAAACACTACTCGATGCCTTTTTAATCGGGTTTAAGTATCTGCAACTTGCTGGCCCTGTCCTCAGGAAAACCATGTCTGTAGAAGACAACATTGGTTACTTTCGCGCAGAGCAACTTATCGAACTCGATTCTTTACTGCCCTTTTGTTGTGAATACTGGTTCGCGGCGATACACAGTTTGTGCGAAGAGGTCTTACAGCAGCCCTTTCCTTCTCAAGTGATCCGCTTCCCCTATCCAAAACCTGAATACGGCGATCTATACACAGAGATTTTCCGCTGCCCGGTTGAATTCAATAGTGACCGGCTTGAATGGGAGTTCGACGCAACCACCTTGTATTCATCTCTTCCTACCGCCAACCCCATCACTTTACAGGTGTGCTTAAAATCGTGTGATGACATGTTGGCAAAAGTCAGTGCACCCAGTAGCCTCAAAGAGAAAGTCTCTCAGATGCTGATTGAAAGGCCAGGATGTTACCCTTCTATAGAATCCATTTCTTCAGAACTGGGCATGTCTTCTCGAACTCTGCGTCGTCACCTGAAAGCAGCGGATACGAGCTATCAGAAGATACTGGACCATGTTCGCTTTCACCTTTCCCGGCACTACCTTTCTTCAACTCGAATGAGTATTGAAGAGATATCTGAACGAGTTGGCTTTTCTGATAGCGCTAACTTTCGTCATGCCTTTCGTAAGTGGAGTGGTAACTCGCCACGTCAATACCGTAACGAAACGGTCTAACACTTAAAATCCCACTCAATCCAAATCATAAAAAGACAATCACGCTGCAATCTTTTTCTAAATTAAACCACCAATGAACAACGGCTTAACGACTTTTTGCCCGCATAAAATCTCGCCAAACCACCAAATATCGCAACCGTATTTTAGTTTAGTTGGTCGATAAATTTCTTTTATCTTAACGACCATTTTTATTTGTTTTACCCAATTCAGTTTCTCCCCCATAGTCGCGGAAAATTCATCGTTTCTTTTACTATCAGAGGCTCCTGCATTGGACAACATCCAACCAACAACTCGCATAACTGTTCCTGTTATTGCATTGTCTTTTTACGCGATCGCTTCAGGCTACTTAATGAGTTCATTACCATTAATGCTGTCTGAGTATGGCTTAGACAAAGATCTATCGAGTTGGTTGGCGAGTGCATTCTATGCAGGTCTACTGGCTGGTACATTATTGATTGAACGTGCCATTGCGCGTGTTGGCCACAAAGATGCGTTCGTCATCGCATTGAGTGTGTTCATCGCAACGATCCTTGTATTGCCATTGATCCCACACCAAGCAGTATGGCTACTAGCTCGCTTTGTGGCTGGTGTGGCGGTTGCAGGTATCTTCGTGATTGTAGAGTCTTGGCTAATGAGCGGCGACGAGTCACAACGCGCAAAACGTCTCGCTATCTACATGTGTTCACTGTACGGCGGTTCTGCAGTTGGTCAGCTTGGTATCGGTTACCTAGGTATTACTGGTGGCGTACCTTTCATCGCAATGTTCACCCTTCTGTTTGGTGCGATCATTGTGCTGATGTACGGACAAGCAACTCCACCACAGATCCACGATGCGCAATCTTTGTCTTTAAAGCAGATCAGCAAATTAAGCCACAGCGCGCTAATTGGCTGCATTGTTTCCGGATTAACGCTAGGTGCGATTTACGGCTTGATGCCAGTTGAACTTGCTCAACGTAACATTGCACACGAAGACATTGGTGGTTTGATGGCTTTGGTTATCATGGGTGGTATGGCTGTACAGCCGATGGTGACTTGGTTATCTCACCACGTAGGACAAGTGTTATTAATGGCTTTGTTCTGCCTGCTAGGGGTTGCAAGCATTGGTGTGCTGACTATCAATCACGATTTCTACGTACTAGGCATGAGCTTGTTCGTATTAGGCATGGCCACATTTGCGCTATACCCAATCGCGATTAACTTAGGTTGCCGTAACCTTGACCCAAGCTACTTGGTGTCAGTGACTCAAATCATGCTACTTTGCTACAGCATCGGTTCTGTTGCGGGACCAATCGTTGCAGACAGCTTTATGGATTCACAAGCAGGATTGTTCACTTACCTGTTCGCGTCTCTACTTGCTACAACGATCTACATGTTGATTGCTAGCCTAAAGCGCTCTCACCTACAGATTGCAGGCGAGTAAGCTTAAATAGACAGACACTAGATGCGTGTCATTAGGGCTCCGAGTTCAGACTTTATGTCTAAGCGAAGGGCTCTTTTCAACTCATGCCTATATGTAACCTTCTTCTCCCACACTTCTCATTTCATCGTGCAAGGCTAACCAAGAAGTCGATGGCTCTTTCGATATTGACTGGGTGACAAACCGAAATGCTTTTTGAAACGATGCGAAAAGTTATAAGGATCTTTGTAGCCTAAGCGATTAGCAATCATAGAAACTGACCAATCTTGATATTTCAGTAGACTGGTGGCTTTGTCCATGCGTAATTGAATCAATTTACTGCGTGGTGAGAGGTTGAATAGCGTCTTGGTGACTCTATTGAGTTGCTCTTCACTGATAAACACTCTTTCAGCCATCCCTGCCACTGTCCATGGCTGATGCAGACTACTTTCAATTTCGTTATAGAGCGCTTGAACACGTGCAGTGGTGCTGGTCGACTTAGGCTCAAACCCCGTCAATGTTCGGATAATTTCACTCAAGAGTAACTTACGGTAACTGGCTCTACCGCCTATCTCAAAGTAAACCAAGTTCATTAATGACCAGATCTGCTCACACTCTCCAAAAGGCACAACCCCCTGACCTAAACTTGCAATGTGCTGCCACTGCTTAGTGTCAGGCGTCAACATCCACGCCATTTTCCAATAATTATATTGAGGATCGAGTTCAAAACGAAATGGGGTTTCAGCAGGAAGCACCACGAGTGTATAAGGCGTAATCGCTTTGACCGATGCTGCGGTTGTTAGAATCCCGCCACCTTCCATAGTGAAAATCAACGTATGAACATTAACGGATTCGCGCTCAACCCAGTAGCCATCATATAGCTTCGCCATGCCGCCCATATAGACACCAAAGCTTTTCATCTCTGGAATATCTTCAACGGTCAAAAAACGTTCTTTGCACTGTTCAGCGAGAAAAACATCATCATGCCAAGTTGATTTTGGTCTCATTGAATCAATGACGGATTCGCACAGGTTTTGTTGTTTTTTAAACATGTTGTTACTTCGCTCAAATCACTATAGTTCTGCCATAAATCGGAGAGCTTATGACAACTAACATCAACCCTAACTCATCTATGAATAACAAGCCAGAGAGCATCTTACCTCGTATCGTTAAACTGGGTTTACCTGTTGCTTTACAAAGTGCGCTTGTCGCTATTCTTGCCCTTGCTGACGTATTAATGGTCAGTGATTATGGTATGGAAGCAGCTGCGGCTGTGGGAATTGCATCAAAATGGCACTTCGTTGCTATTATGATTATGGCAGGGTTGGCCTCAGCAAACGGAACATTAGTCGCTCAATACTGGGGAAAGAACGACCGAAAAAGCGCGCGAACGGTATCATCTATCGCAATGGTGTTTGGCTTAAAAGTTCTGCTGCCTGTTACTGCAATCATCACTCTTGGTTCTCAGTTTTTAATGATGTTGCAGACCAGCGATCAAACCGTGATTGAACTTGGCGCGACTTACCTGTGGTATGGATTCCCTGTCCTTCTTCTGACTCACATTGTGGTCGTGGTAGAAGCAAGCATGCGCTAATCAGGTGACACCGTAACACCACTATTGCTTGGTGCGGTCACGATTGCCCTCAACATCGCACTTAACTTCGTACTCATTAAAGGTGCCTTCGGTATTCCAGCGATGGGCGTTGCAGGCGCGGCATTGGCAACCACTTTAGCGCGCTTGATTCAAGTGGGTTTGATGTATGGCTATATGCGCATGCGTAAACACTGGTTGTTAACCACGCCTAGCTCACCACATCGTCCGTCATTATGGTTGTCTTACCGTCGTATTGCTTTGCCACTAACGATGAATGCCGTGTTATGGGCAATGGGTACTATGGCATACCAAATGATCTTCGGTCACATGGGCACAACGGAACTTGCTGTGTTCTCTATGCTCGCGCCTTTTGAGTCGCTGTGTTACTCGATATTCTTTGGTATTTCTGTAGCGTGTTCCGTGTTGCTTGGTAACTCACTCGGTCGTGATGAGTTTGATGACGCTATGAGTATGGGTCTGACGTTCATCAAAGCCGTGGTTGGTTTTAGTGCGGTTGTAGGCTTGCTATTGTTTATGGGTAAAGAGCACGTTCTGTCATGGCTAAACCTGACCAAAGACGCTTTATACCCGCTTGCTTCACCTGCGATGATGATCATGTGCTTTGCGGTCGTGATTCGCATGCTCAACATGGTGATCATTAACGGTATTATTCGTGCTGGTGGTGATAATGCGTTCTGCCTTCGCATGGATTTCATCGCGATGTGGATGGTGGGCATTCCAGTATGTGTTTACGGCGCGTTTGTCGCTGAATGGGACTTTAAATACATCTATGGTCTAATGTTGGTAGAAGAAGTCGTGAAATTGACCATCTGTTCACACCGTTACTTGAGCCGACGCTGGATCAACAACCTAACGGTGACCTACGAAGAGCCTCAAGCGGCGTAAGTTTCAGTTACCTGGCTATATTCAAACTTAGATAAAACGTATCTACATAAAAAAGGTCTGAGAAATCAGACCTTTTGCATTTCTTTAGAAATTACTTTAAAGCGCCACTTACTTCTTGTTCATTCGGATATGGCGGTTCGACACATTCGGCAACGGCTTTTCAGGCACTTTCCGTTTCTCATGAATCAGATGTCGAATCGCTAATATCGGATGCTTAAGTAGCATTCTTGGCCCGGCATAGCGCATCACCAATCGCATTTGCTCTTTCGGGTCTGGTTTATAGCAATGAATCGGACACTTATTACAGGTCGGTTTTGCTTCGCCATAAGGACATCTATCCAGTCGTGTTTCGGCGTAACGCAACAGTTGCTCACACTCCTCACATAACGCGTTATTCTGACGAACTTCACCGTGGTGATCTTTGCAATAGATGTGCACCATCGCAATAACGGTTTTGTACTCCGTTGCGAGCTCACCTTGTAGAATATTGTTATGTTGGAACATGTTTTAATTACCTAATGAGAAACCGTACAGGTTGAGATTAACGCTTTCGCTTATCACATCTTCAACTCGCTCGAACACAAAGCCTAACTTAGTCAGTAGTGTGATACTTCGAATGTTATCAGAGGTAGTGATGGCAACTAAATGATCGATATCAGCATTCTGCTTAGCTTGTTCAATTATCGCCTCCGCGGCTTCTTGGGCAAAGCCTTGACCATAAAACTCAGGAGCAAACCCGTAGCCAATATCATGCGACGCTAAGGTGTCTCTTTTTATTAATCCGCAGATACCAATTGGCGTTGAAGTTTCTTTGATTTCAACCATCAACAAACAGACACCCTTCTCTTCATGCATCTTAAGAATGTTGTTTTCAATGTACTCGACAGCCTTTTCAGTGTCGTTGATTTCCTTATCACCAATGTAACGCAGGAAATCTTCTGAGCTGTATAGTCGTTGAATAAACGCCGCATCTTGAGGTGTGATCATTCTTAATCTTAAACGTTCGGTCTCGACTGACTGCATAGTGATATTTTCCTTGCTGAATACCATGTAAATATTGAGTTCTAGAGCTAAAATGATTATCCTCCACCGCCTAAACTAAATACAAGGCTATGCAGCAATGAACCGTAAGAAAAAAATCAATCAAATTCTAAAAAAGAAGCAGAAACAGGCGAATTCTAAACTGCATAGTAGCAACAAGCCTCGCTACATCTCTAAAGCTGACCGTGCAAAAATGGAAGCTGAAGAACAAGCGAAAGCAGCTCAAGAGCAAGCTGAAGGTTCAGTAGAAGCAACTGTTGAAGCTGAAGAGACAAAAGCTGCAGAGTAAGTTTATACTCTCAGTCCTCTTGTCTGACACTCTTTTCAGAGCCAACAGACAAGAACAAAAAAGCAGCCTCAAATTGGGCTGCTTTTTTGATCCTACCATTTTTAATCGCGCTGGTTAGCCTTTGAATGGCTGCACTTCCCAACGGGCAAACGGTGCTTTTGCGTTGATTCCCGCTCTGCCCCAACGATCAACAGAATCCACTACCAAGATACGCTCATTCGGTACCAATGATTTAATCAAGTTGCTTGGCTTTTTCGCTGTAACTAACCATAGAGCATCATCTTCCGAAAACATCGCTTTGAGTTTGGCTTTGTCTTGAACTGTCCATTCCAGTTCAGCTTTGAATATACGCTCTTCAACAAACAGTTGACTACCTGAAGCGAAATCTTCCAAACTTTCTGAAAGCAACAATACTGAATCTACGTCGTTATCCAATAACACCGCTTGTTGCTTGTTAATCAGTTCACGAACATCAAGCATTACACGCTGTAGGTTGCTATCAATGGTCTCTGCTTGCGCTGGCCACAATAACTTAAAGTCGTCAGCCACAATCGCCGCCATGCGCGTTAAGTTGGTTGGGTTTAGCCATGCGTATTTAGACACATCGCCATTTGATAACGTCAGCGCGGCAACACCTTGAGCACGCGGTGTGATCGCTTGAGCCGCATCCACCTCAACCAAACGGATGTTGCCTTGTCTTGCGTAAACAAAAGTTGGGTCAGCTTGCCAGATGGATGACAACGTTAATGCTACGGTCGCCTTTTCGCCGGATTGAAGGACTTTACTTGCGCCCTTGGTACCAAACCAGTTTGGCAGACGATCAATGCCGTAGCGTTTTGGGGGTAGGTATTCGGTCGTAATGTCGGTGCCTTTGGTCAATTCCGTCGCTAATGCGTAAGTCACAGGCGTACTGGTGAGGATATCCTCTGCATTTACGTTGAACGACACCATTGAGGTACCTAACAACATGCTGCTGACTGCACTCACTTGAGCCGTTACTTTTAGTGAACTTGAAATACGATTCATTAAACAAGTCATGATTACGCCTTTCTTACAATTCGGTATAGCGTTGCTGCTAGGAAAAACGTTGCAGAAACGATGATGATTGAAGCGCCCGATGGCACTGGCAGTTTGAGTTCCATAGGCAACACGGTTCCAACCAAACATGCGATGGTTGCGAGTAATGCCGACAAGAGAACAAAGCTCCCCATACGTTTAGTTAACAATCGAGCGGTCGCACCTGGAATCAACAATAACGCACCCACTAGAACTGCACCTACGATCTTCACGGCCGCAATTGTCACTAAGGTGATCATCATGACAAACAAGTAATCGTAAAAGCTGGTGTTGTAACCACGAACCTTAGCTATATCAGGGCTGATACAAGTCAGGAGAATGCGGTTGAATGTCGGTATCAAGAGCAAGATGATGATCGCGCAACTACCTGCGAGAATCGCTAAGTCTTGGTCTGTTACCGTAAGAATCGAGCCAAACAGTACGTTTTCAAGCATGTGGATATTGATCTTACGAGCAACATACATCAGTAACGCCGCACCCACAGCCAACGCTAGCGCAAGGAAAACACCCACTAAGGTATCGTATGGAACGTTGGTCCTGTTTCTTACAAAGTGAAGAAGCAGAGCGAAGATCATACAGAAGCTAAACAAACCAATAATTGGGTTTTCTGGTGGCTCGCCAAGCAACACACCTATAGCGATACCGGTTAATGCCGCGTGGCCTACCGCTTCAGAGAAGAAAGCCAAACGCTTAGCAATCACCAAAGTACCCAGGCCACCTAGTAACGGGCCCAGTAACAATGCAGCAACCAGTGCATTGACCATGAACGCATACATGAAGCTGTCAGATAACCAACCCGCTTCAACACCACTTACGGCAAGTTGTCGTAGCCAATCCATTACGCAACCTCCTTCGGTTTGTTCATCGCAGCACCACTGCTGTAATGCTGGAATAAGCTTTCAATCTTACTTGGATGTAGTACCTGTTCGTGTGGACCACTATCAACCAAGAATCGATTCACAACATGTACATTGGCTTCAAGGCGACGTACTGCGGTTACATCGTGGTGAACCGCAAGGATCGTGCGACCCTCGTCAACACATTCACGAATCAGCGATTCAAGATAACGAACGCCCTGCTCGTCCATACCCGTGGTTGGTTCATCCAACACCAGTAGACTTGGGTTATCTAATAGCGCTTGGGCAAACAGCACGCGTTGCTGCTCACCACCCGATAACTGTCCCATGCGGCGGTCGCTACGAGTAGCCATACCAACGCGATCTAATTGTGCGAGTGCAAGATCCAATTGCTTAGACTTACGACGCCAAAATAGCGGAATTCGAGTTTGGTTAAGCAACACGAAATCCATGACCGTCAAAGGCAAGCTCGATTCGAAGGTCGCTTTTTGTGGAACATAACCGATACTTGGCTTTTCTGGCCAATGAATATTGATTTGCCCAGAGAAAGGCGTCAAACCAAGAACAGAGCGTAGCAGAGAGGTTTTACCACCGCCGTTTGGCCCCATGATTACATGGCACTCACCCGCTTTAAGTTCTAGTGAGATATCGTCAAGAATGACGTTGTTGTCATATTGCAGACCGAGTTGATTGATTGAAATCGATGGACCTAACATTATGCGTTCCCGCTTTTAGCTTGGTTCGCCGCCGCAAATTTCATTGCTTCGATTAATGTCTCGAGATTCTTCTGCATCTCAACTTCGACTTTGTCGTCTTCATATTCGCCATGCGTCATGTGAGAGAAACGGTAAAGCTGAACACCCGTTTCCGCTTCAATCGTGTCAACAAAACGGTTTGGCATGTTTAGCTCGTAGAACAACACGTCAATGCCCGATGCGCGGATCTTTTCGATCGTTTCTTGCAACTGGCTCGCACTTGGTTCAACACCGTGTGCAGGCTCAATCACCGCCGCAACATCCACACCAAATTCTTGAAGGATGTAGCCATACGCATTGTGCGTGGTCGCCACCTTCATACCTGAAGTATCTAACTCACCTAATGACAACATCGCATCGCGCTTCATAAAGCGAAATTGCTTTGCGTATTTACGTGCATTCTTACGATAAAAAGCCGCGTTGTCAGGGTCGAGCTTAGAGACCTCACTCGCGATGGTGTAAACCTTTTGAATTGTTGTCGAAAGCCCAACAAAGGTATGTGGGTTAACGGCACCTTGACCAACAGACTGACCAAGAGCAGGAAGTAGAGGCACTTCTTTGTTTGCTTCGATCACGACTAAGTCATCACGTTGCGCTGCTGAAATCACTTTAAGCGCAAAGTCATCGTGACCAATACCGTTTACTACGATTGCATCCATTTGGCTCAATCGTTTTAAATCATTGGGTTGTGGTAAGTAGTTATGTGGGTTGAAACCTGCGTCAACCAAAGGAAGAATGTTCACTTTGTCACCTACCACGGCTTTCACGTAGCTGTAGTAAGGTTGAAGTGTGATACCAATCGTCAGCTTGTTGCTGTCGATCTTATATTCTTTTGCCAATGCATTGGGTGCCATGAACACCGCTAATAACGACATGAACAGAGTCATAATTCGCATAGTAATTCTCTTATTATTAGTGAGCATCGCTTTCATGATGCTGTTCAATTTCTGATTCGTTCACGACCATTTTCCAACCCGTAGACTCTAGCGTGTGTTGGTCAAAAGTAGCGGGCTGTTTCGCTACACCGCCCAAGAAGATCCAGATTTCAGGAGAAACGCTGTTCGCATTTAAAATAAAGGAATCCGCAAAACCATGATCGGTAGGCGTAGCTTGTTCACTTGGAGTAGAAAAGTAATAACCACGCTCGTCCAGTACCCAAGCATGAGAACCTTTGCGCTTCCAACTCTGATCTTCTACAAACGGGGCAACCCATTCATCTTTAAGTGATGCAACACTCGGCCATTCACCATCTGAGTCCATGCGCAGGTCACGGATTTCTTCATGCGCTAAACGCAGCTCTGATAGCATCGCCAAGTTTTCTTGTTCAACATCAGTCACTAGAATTTGATGATCAAGCACTGCTTTAACGTGGGATTCAGCCTGATGAAATGGGATTGCGACAGTTGCAAAGCAAAGGATGAACACAATGATCAGTCCTACCCATTTGCCCTCTCTGCCGCCCGTATCAGCACGTACGCTTTGAATCATCATTTTTCACTGATCTCTACAACATCAACTTCAACTGGAAACTCATGACCTGAATCGAACACAAGGTAGAACTCAGTGTCAGGATGTGGGAATTCAACGATAGAACGTTTATCTGTCATCTCTTTTGCAATCAAGTTGTCTTCGTAATCGTACATCTCAACTGCGTAATCAATCGCTTTGCTGCCATCCGAATAACCCGCTTCACAAGCAACAGTCTTACCTTCAAACCAGCAGCTCATCAGTGGAAAGTGTGCTTGCGCAGGTAATGCAGCGAAACCAAGTCCCAATGCTAAGCAAGGAGTCATTAAAGCGTTAAGTTTTGTTTTTATTGTCATGGTTCGTACCCTAGCCACAGTGCAAATTCTCAGAAGTAAACTGAGCGATAAAGGGCTCAAATGAGCCCTTAAGTTTTTTTGATTCTTAATCAGGGATCTAGCCCCAATATCACAGACTATTGAAGCAGCGCTTCGAACGTTAGGTGAACGTTCGCGCTTGCTTTGTCTGCCAGTGGGTTGTCAATCAACTCACCTTTGTAGTTCGCTTTCATTACGTAACGACCTGCTACGTCTGGAGTAAACGTGATTTCACCGTTCTCATCACTCACCACATCAATCTGCTCTTGGTGGTTGCGGTAAAGCGTACCTTCACGAGTAATCTCCGCTTTCACGTCTTTCTGGATTTCACCGTTGTAGAAGAACTGGAATGTCACAGGTTCGCCTTCAACGATATCTGAAGGGTGTGTCACAGGCTTCATTTCTAGAAGCTTGCCTTCAATTTTGAACACTGAATCCGTTGGCTTACCTACCGTGATGTAGCTTTCTGCACGAGTGAAGCCGATCTGCGTTACCACGTCACGTGATTTTTCAGGTAGAACTGAGTCACGCTCAGCTTTGTTTGCTTTAATCCACTTCACCGTGTCACGGCGACCCGCTTTGTATTGCGTGTAGTAAGACGGCTGGTTGTTGATCGCCACTTTGTGTGTACCTTCTTCTTCAAAATAGAAGTCGAAGATTGAACGACGCTTGCCACGAATAACGAAGTTAGGACGCTCGCTGCGGCCATCTGGCATGATGACATGAGCATTTTCGCTGCCAGCAGGCTTATCAAAAACAAACGTACCGTGAGACGCAGTAACATCGAACGTTAGCCAATCACCACCTTCTTTAGATACAGTAAAGTGAGATGGCAAAATCCAACGTGGGTGAGCTTGTGCCGTTGTCGTTGCTGCTAGGCCGAATGCCATCACACCCGCTAGAGCAAGTGCTTTGATTTTTGTCTGTTTCATCATGTTCAATTCCATTATTCATAATTGTTAGCCGTGTCGCTCTATCTGAGCCTACGATGACCACTGTCTATTCTGTTCAGCTTGGTTTTAGTTCGTACTTACTAGTTACTGTTCGCACTTACTATTTAGCGATGTAGTTCAGGGTGATTTCACCCGTCTCTTCCGTTGCTTTTAATTCGTAAGATATGTTTGAATCTGCGAGTGATACTTTTTGGCGAAGGTAATTACGGCCACCGTGTTCACGAACCACTTCGATATGAACCGTGTACTCGCCTTGTTCTAACGTTTCACCGCTGTCGCTCTTACCATCCCACACGAAACGGTACTGGCCAGCAGGACGTGTTGCAGACGTCACAGCATCAACCAGTTCACGATCGTAACGGCCAACCTTTCTCCACCAGCTGCGCAGATCCTTAAGCCATTCGTCTTTACCGACCCAAAGCTCGATGGTTTTCACTGACTTTCGTTCGCTATTCTCTACCCACACCGCCACATAAGGACGTGCATACATAGAGGTATCAATCTTTGGAAGCTCAAAGCTGACATCCAGTTTTGCCGTATCAGGAATCGCTTGTGCCATACCTAGGCTTGGCAAAAGAGATAAAGCAAGAAGCGCCTTGCTCCAGTTCATTTTTTTCATTTTTAACAACCTTTTAAATCCGTTTAACCTTAAGTTCGCTCTTCAATCCGATTCATCAATCGAATCAAGCGTTAAGGCACGGCGACAAAATAGATAACCAATGAGATTGCAGACCCAAACACCGTCCATTTGATGGAAGTATTAAGCGTCTTTTTCTTAGGTAACAGTAAGCACACGCCAGTAAGCACAAAGAAGATCATCAATAGCGCAGTGATATCGATAAACCATTTCCATACTTCACCGCTGTTACGACCTTTATGCAGATCGTTCAACAATGCGATAACGCCGTAATTAGTGGTTTCGACTTCTACAAACTCAGACGTAACGTCAACAAAAACGGAAGCGTTGTAGCCGGGTCCTTTGAAGTCCATAGATACCTCACCGATGAGCAACTCACCATCTTCAATCTCTGCATAGATGTCCAAACCAGAAGGAACGCCGGAGAGGTTGGCTTCTTCGAACAGAAACGTTTCAAAGGCTGTCTCGTCAG
Organism: Vibrio sp. 10N.247.310.98; assembly: GCF_041467395.1. Taxonomy (NCBI): domain Bacteria; kingdom Pseudomonadati; phylum Pseudomonadota; class Gammaproteobacteria; order Vibrionales; family Vibrionaceae; genus Vibrio; species Vibrio sp. 10N.247.310.98. The sequence goes on from NZ_JBFSUL010000022.1 coordinate 54,734, forward strand.
CTTTTAAACGTCCGTCTTGAACCGTAAATAAACTTGTAGGAAGCGTTAGCGTAGAGCGTTGGATATTGGGTTGGCTTGATTCAAATAACTCAGGTCGGTTCAGGGTGATACCGGTTACTGAGAAAAAAAGAACCACGAACAGAAGCGCCATAGAAATATAAACATGAAGTCGACGAGCCCATGACTGAACCGCCCTACTTTTTAACGACATACAAACCAATACCTATAAATTTTATGGCGACAATTTAGTTGATAATCATTCGTATTGGCATTCAATTTACATTGTTTACGTTTGCCGAGTGGCGTAAGGAAATTTACATAACATTACATGGGAAGTAATCGAACTGTATGCATATTCTTGCTAACGTGTACTAAAGGGATTTGATTCGTTTTATTAGAGGTTATTGATAACAGGGTCAAAGCTCAAAAAAGCTCAATCTCAACATGCTTGATTGAGATGGGTTTAAGGTAACAGTCGTAGCTTTAAGGATAGAAAGTTGGGACTATTTGATCACTGGTTTGATGATAGCTAATGAAGCTTAAAAGGATTTGAAATGCGTATTTTTGTTTTGGCTTTTGCTGCGCTAGTGACGGCGTGCACCAGCCAAATAATCAGCACGGAAGAACATATTCAAGAATACATCGGTTCAGACATAACCGATGTACAAGAACGTTATCTCACCGAACGGTCACGCCCTATCAGTTTTTGGGCGTCTCGAAACTATGCTTGGATTGAAACCAAGAAACCGTTAGACAATGGTTATACAGTGCATGCCTTCAAAAACCCTTACCGTGATTGCACTATTAACTGGGTTGCTGATACCAGTGGCGTAATCCAAAGTGCGACGTCCCGCGGTACGATGTGCGAGCCTTAACTGACGTACTGGAACGATAAAGTTCAAAAAGCTTTAACCGCCAAAAATTAAAAAGGGTGTCATTTGAACCATCAAATGACACCCTTTTCTATTTACTACTTTCTCTTGTCTTCTTTTGCGTTAACAGCAGTTAGACGTTGCCGTTATCACTAACCGTTCTTAGCTGAGTCAGATATTTAATCCAACCTTTTGCTTCAGAAGAAGGCTCAATGTTGTTCGCACGTTTCGCTTGAGCAAGAGCATTATCAAGATTCTTTAGCTTGTACCATGAACGTACTTTCGCTAAAGCAACATCAGCTTGCTTGTTCTTGTCTTTCACTTTATCCAAAACAACCAGAGCACGATCGTAGTAACCTTGTTGAACCAGTAACTGAGCCACATTCCAATGATATTGCGTGTCTTTTCTAGACGCTAACGTCCACACTTCAATAGCACTGTCCCACTCTTTCGCTAACTGCCAGTAGGTTGCTTGCTCAGCCAGAAGTTGAACATCGCTGTTCGCATCATCTAACTTACTAATTTCTTGTGCTGCGCGCTCTGGAATGCCACGTTTCGCGTAAAGCTGCGCTAACAAGCGGCGATCTGAGTTCTTCAGCTCAACACCTTGTAGATCAGCCAGTGCTAACGTGTTCAATGCATCACGATTACGATCTAACCTAAGTTGAATACCAACCAGTTGACGCCACCAGTTATCTTTCTCGGGTTGAAGTTCAATCAAGCTTTCCAGTGTAGGAATCGACTGTTTCCACTGCTTTAACTGAAGCTGTGCGCCCAGTTTTAGCGATAGAGGTGATAACTCTGGTTTTGAATTGAACTTGTCGTGATTACCGATGGCCACTAGGACTTTCGACCAGTTTTCAATTTGGTATTCAGCTTGTGCAATTCGCATCCAAAGCGTGTCTTTCTTTTCCTTTTCAGGCGCTGTTTTCACTAACTCGTAGTAGTGCGGAAGCGCGTTTTTAAACTGCTGATCGTTCAACAACAAATCAGCCAGCATACGCTTCGTTATCCAAGCTTGCTCATCGACTAACAAATTCGTATCGACGGCATAAGTGAGCTGCTTAATCGCCGCGTCAGTTTTGCCATCTTGCCAGTAAAAAACACCTAGCATACGAGCTACGTACGCTTTGTCGTAGCCCTTAGAAAGCTCTAAACCTGCTAGTACGTCAATGGCCTGTTTAACCTGTTCATCTTGAGCAAGCTTATGCGCCTTTTGAACACGAATAGCAGTATATTGGGTTAGCTCTTGTGCCTGTGTTGTAAGGGGCATTAACAACAAGCCCACTAATATCCATATATGTTTCATCATTTTGCCAACTTAAACTCTAGTTTCACGGTTTGACCAACCTGAGCTATCGCTTTTCCATCGACGACTTTCGGTTGATATTTCCATTTTTTAAGTGCTCTCATCGCTTCACGTTCAAACATACGACGTGGGTTTGCGTCAGTGACTTGAATGTCAATTGGACGTCCCGTTTCATCGATAGTAAAAGACATAATCACATGGCCTTCAGCTCCACGCTTAAGCGCTTTCGCTGGATAACGAGGCTCTACTCGATACAAAGGCATTGCTTGTTGGTTTGACCCAAAATCAGAGAATGTCGGTGCGTTAATCGCTAAGCCATCAATGGATGTGTTCAAATCCAATGAAGGCAAAGAAGACATCGAATTCAGAGGCGTAACTTCAGCTTGTGACTGAGACGTTTGCGCTTCCGGTGGCGGCTCTGGCATTTCTGGTTTTTCAGGGACTGCACGTTGTCTTCTTTGAACTTCTTGTTCTTGTTCCACCATTACCATGTTGAAACTTAACGTCTCGCTATCGTCTGGTGAACGTTGGTGGCCATTATCGACCATCCAAGCCATGAAAGAAAACAGCGCTAAGCCCAACGCGCCCGCTAGCGGTAAAGCAAGAAATAGGCGAATCATTTATGAAGATCCTCCAAGATCATCGCTTATCAGCAGCAAGCGCAATGTTTTTAACACCTGCACCTTTCGCGGCATCCATCACTTTAACAACAGTACCGTTGTAAGCGTGTTCATCCGCTTGAATAACCAAAGAAGCATCAGGTTGTTCTAGCAACAAGTGCTCTAACGTCGCTTGGACACGTTCAACATCTACGACACGCTTGTCGATGAAAATGTCGTTTGCAGAAGTAATCGCAACAAAGATGCCTGCATCCTTTTGGCTTACTACGTTAGAAGCTTGTGGGCGATTGACTTCCACCCCTGACTCACGAACAAATGAACTGGTCACAATAAAGAAAATAAGCATGATAAAGACAATATCAAGCATCGAAGTAAGGTCTATTTGAGCCTCTTCGTTTTTAGAATGACGTCGACCGAGTCTCATCGTTGACTCCTTAAAGATTTTTCTAATTTCAATTCTAAGCGGTTACATACTTTCGCTAAGCGAGCGTGAACGAACATGCCCGCTAACGCTGCAACCATGCCTGCCATGGTTGGCAGTGTTGCTAACGAGATACCTGAAGCCATCAATTTAGGGTCACTGCTGCCTTGTGTCGCCATAACATCAAAAACAGAGATCATACCGGTTACAGTGCCTAGCAAGCCCAACATCGGGCAAATAGCGACTAACAGCTTAATAAAATTCAAGTTTTGGTTAAGCAAGATACTCGCTTGCCCTAACCAACCTTCACGAATGGCTTTGGCATGCCAAGAAGAGTGATCTTCTCTTTCATGCCATTTCGCTATCCAAGCTTGGCGTTGCTTAGGAAAATAGAACGCAAGATAAAGCACACGTTCTACCACAAGCACCCAATACACTAGGACGACAGCCGCTAGCCACCACAGGACGAAACCGCCCTGCTCCATAAAGCTTGATAAAGACAGCAGCCAGTCACTCGTTAACCAACTCGCTGGTAATAGAGAACCCGACAAAATATCCATTACGCAGCAGTCCCAACTGGTGAAACAACAGCGTTTGATTCAAAGGTCTTTTCAGCCTGCTCAGCAACAAGACCAATACCTTGCTTCTCAAGAATATTGCGAATGTTTTCTGCTTGAGTGCTAAGAATGTTGTGTGCCAGTAGAAGAGGCATTGCCGCAACCAGACCAAGTACCGTAGTTACAAGCGCCATCGAGATACCACCAGCCATAACTTTAGGGTCGCCATTACCAAACTGAGTGATCACTTGGAATGTTTCGATCATGCCGGTTACTGTACCTAAAAGGCCCAACATTGGTGCTAGTGCCGCCAATAGCTTAAGCATCGATAGACCTTTCTCTAGGTGAGTCTGCTCATCAACTACCGCTTCTAAAAGTCGCAACTCTAACGCTTCAACCGTTTGGTTTTGTTCCTTGTTGTACATCGCAAGAACACGACCTAGTGGGTTATCACCCGCTTGCTCAGGGTTCTTAAGTTGCGCGCGAATTTTCTGGCGTGCGATAGCAAGAGAGACACCACGAACTAATGCGATGATTAGACCAATAGCTAGTAGGCCAAGAATCACTTTACCAACCACACCACCCGCTTGTAGACGGTCAGTTAAACTTGGCGTAAGTGCTAATTGCTCTAGCATAAACCCGCGAGAAGGATCGACAACCACGTTAGATACTTCACCATTCGCTAACGAAGAAAGTGACGCTAACGTTGGACCATTTTGTGGTTGCTTAAGGTAAGCGATCGCATCTTCACGCTGAGTGTTCCAGCTAACATAGCCTTGCTCTGTCACAAGACCAATCGAACCTAGTCGGTAAGCGTCAACCTTGTTTGTATTGCCTTCACCATTAATGAATGCAATTTGAGATTTGCTAAGCTCAGAACTCGCTTGGATCTGTTCAACCATGCTCATCCACAAACCGGTCAGCTGTGGCATTGAAGGCAGTGATTTAGCATCAATGATTTGATCAACAGTTGCAGTGTGTTCAGCACGATCAACACTATTCACGGTTGAGCTAAGCTCTGCGCCGAGTTCTTTTGCGTTTTGACGAACGACACCGAACAGCTCGCCTAAGCTACCGGTTTCTAAACGCAGCTTCTCTTCAAAGCGAGCAAGCTTGTTTTCGTTATCACTGAACGTTTGAGTCAGAACATCTGTCGCACCTTGGATAGACGTACGCTTCGCTTCAAGCTGAGCTTTGATCGCTTTCAGTTCTTGTTCTGTCTTTTTGAAATCAGCTTCACGCACTACGTTGTGAGAAGCTTGAGTTCGACTCTCTGATTTTGCTTTATTAACTAGCTGAGCCGTCGTATCTGATGCAGAGAAAGCTGAAAATGAAAGTGATGTAATGCAAAGCAATGCTGCTAATGGCTTTAAGTTCATTACTTAACCTCCGCAACAGTTAAAGAAACAGGTAAAGTAATTAGGCTTGGCGCCGCTTGTTGGCTTGCAATGTCGTAAGCTTTATCTAGCTCAGATTTCATTGAAGAATCTAGCTCTTGCCACTGATTTTGTGTTTGATTCCAAGACCAATATTGGCTGCCATTTAGGTTACGAGCCACCAAAGAGATACGACCTAGGTGCAACACGTCAGCTTCAATCGTTCTGTCGTTGCTCAATGCAACGCGGCCTTGGTAAGCACCGAGCTTGATGCCGTAGTCCATCTCGATTTGGTAAGCTTCCAGGATACGACGATACTTCTCAGCATCACTCACATCAGCACGAGTCATCATTGCTTGTAGCTTTTCTACTCTTTCTAGACGCTGTTCTTTCTTAATCGGCACGTCTTTCTCTACCAACTGTTCAAGACCATCGATCATTTGATACATCAATGGCACAACACCTTGGCGTGTGTATTTGATTTCTTCGATCTGCTCTTCAATGCTTTGAGCTTCTTGGTTTTGGCTCTCAACTAATGCAGCAAGGTGATCGTGATAGATTTCTAGGTTTTTAACTTCTTCTTGCAGACGCTCAATCTCAGCTTGCAGCATTAAAGTCGCTTGTGAGCTTTTATCAATAACCTTTTGGCTCGAAGCCGACGCGTTATTGGTCTTGTTTTGAATTGATTGAGCTTGATCCAAGCTGTTTGCCATAGAAGACGTTGCAACCAAACTGATGGCAAGCGCTAGGCTAGTTTTTAAAAGATTCATAATTGTAGTCATTTACTATAGAAGAAGGTCAAATACATTTTATTGATAAATACTATTATTGATAAGCACTCTCATTATCATTAAAAGTCACTCGCATTACTAGGGATATTTTACTGAATAGCAGAATCACGAAAGGAGAAAGCCGAAACTTTCCCCTTAGTATTTAGGCTAACAATAGTACCCTATTAACAAATTAGTATTTTACCTGTAAAGTCGCCATGTAGTTACGGCCTTCGCCGATTACTACGTCTTCAGCAAATTGGTGGTTTGAAGATGTTGAACCGCCACCCGCTAGGTATTCTTTATCAAATACGTTCTCGACTGTTAGACGCGCTACGAAATCAAGAGAATCGTCGTACTTAAGCGTGTATGCAGCACCCATATCTACACGTGCGTAGCCGTCTTTCTTGAATGTGTTCGCGCTATCGCCGTAACGAGAACCTTCGTAGATAAGACCCAGGTTCACATCAACTTCGTTTGTTGCTGCATAGGTAGACCAAACGCTTGCTGCAAACTCAGGTACGTCTACTGGACGGTTACCTTCATATGTTTCATGGTTCGTGATTTCAGCATCTAAGTACATTGCAGAACCAGACATTGAGAAGCGCTCTGAAATAAAGCCTTGTGCGGCTAGCTCAGCACCACGGTGAACTTGTTCGCCACCTTGTGTCTTCGTCCAATCGCCTGATGAAGTGTCTTCTACATCCATTGAAATGTTTTCTTGGGTAATATCGAATACCGCACCAGAAACGAATAGACGTTCGTCCATCAGTTCCCACTTAGTACCGACTTCGTAAGACACGCCCGTTGCTGCGTCAAGAAGTTCGCCATCGTTGGTGTAGTTGCGGCTTCCGCTCGACACAACACCTTGTGGTTCGAAACTTTCAGAGTAAGAAGCGTAGATACTACCGTTTGATGCTGGGTGGTAAATCAGGCCAAGCTTAGGCGCTACATTTTCTTCTGCTACGCCATCACTTACTTTCCGGTCGAAACGAGCACCCGCAAGAACTTGCCATTCATCATTAATAGTAATCAAATCTTGGATGTAGAAGCCCCAAGTATCGTAAGTACTCATCTTACCTAGCGATGTTGGACCCACTGACGGCGCTGGTACTGTTGCATCTGGTACGTATTCAGCGCTGCTGAAGCGATCCATACCACGGTAATAGCTGTAGCCTAACCAGTTAGCACCGAATAATAGTTGGTGCTCTGTGCCCGCAAGATCAGCGGTTGTTGTTAGATCAACGTAAGCCGTTCTGAAACGCCATTTATCATGACGGTAGTTACCGCCTTGAGTCACGGTGCCCGTACCATCAGGATTCATATTTGAAAAGCTTGGGTAGCTTTCCATATCAATACGTTCGAAATCTTGGTAGTTGAAACCTGTTTTTAATGACCATGTATCAGTCAGGTTAGCAGCAATATCAAAACCAACGTTCTCAACATCATTCTCGATCTGTGACCACTGTGCATCCCAGATGTGCTTGTCGCTACCTACTCGGTTGCCGTCTAGCGTGTATAAAGCGCCAGAATCTACGCTACCTTCGTCGTTAGTTTTGTCGTAATGAACAGAAACTGTCACGTCTTCAGTTACATCGTAATCAACGAATACACCACCAACAAAACGTTCTGTTTGTGGTTCAGTTCCGTCACCATAAGTTCTCCAAGAGCCGTAGCTTTCTTTAGATAGAATCGCGCGACCACGTAGAGTTTCAGCGTCGTTCAAAGCGCCACTTACGTCTACCGTTGTACGAGAATGGTCATTAGAACCAATATCTTGGCTAACACTTACTTGCGTATCGTAAGTTGGCTTTTTGCTTACCATGTTGATCAAACCACCTGGTGCAGAAATACCGTAAAGAAGACCAGAAGGTCCTTTTAGTACTTCAACACGCTCTAGCAGTTCGATTGGTTGACGGTAGTGAGACCAATGTTGCTGGCCATTTTTAAGGAAGCCCGAAGAGCTTTCTACCGAGAAACCACGTAGAGAGAAACGTTCACGGTTACGGCTTGTACCGCCAGCACTTACACTCGCGTCATTCTTAAGCACGTCACCAAGCGTTGTTGCACGCTGTTCATCGATGATTTGCTCATCGATTACTGAAACTTGTCCCGGAGTCTCTAATTGAGTCGCCTCCATGCGCATTGCTGTTGTGTTCGTGTCGGCTTTATAACCGTAGTCACGACCTTCAACAACCATATGCTCGTCTGTTTTTACTGTTTCTGCCAATACTGCTGGTGAAGCTAATACTGCGCCGATCACTAAAGCCAATGGGCTCTTTGAAAACATGTCCTTTACTCCGCTTTTATTCTTTTAGACGAACACTTTGTTATTTATTCGATGTGTTCGCTGAACCGTTGCCGGTACCACTGAATTATTTCGGGAGTAAATATAAGTGATAACTATTACCATTTGCATTAAATTTACATTCTTTGCATTCTTTGCATTCGTAAAGTTTTGTAAAGGCCTGTCGGTGAGTCATATTTGAGGAGTTCAACAAAACCATTCAATACAAATAGTTAAGGCTCATGGACGTAAATCGACTGGTTATCTTCACCGAATTTTTTGAAACAACGGTATTTGTTCAGTCAATTGAAGACGAGAAGATTGATAAGAAAATCATCTCTTCTTATTTACTACCTTTGAAACGACAAATTTATGTATAAAACCCTCGATAGATGTAAATTAATAGTGAATTATTTTGTTTTTATTTGTTTAATTTACACAATTATCAGTGATTTTGATCACATCTATAATTCCAAACTCATTTTTTGTTTTTCGAATTGATTATCCGACTGCTAATCTCCTGCTCACTTTGAAAAGGTATCAAAGTTATAAATAATAAGGAGTGTTCTAAATGAATACCAAGAAACCTATGTCTCTGACTGGTCGAGTAATCCTCGGTATGGTCGTAGGTATATTAACGGGATTCGCCATTCAATCCCTTTTTGCAGACAACGGATTTGTTAACAACTACATCGTTAACGGACTCTTTGAAGTGGGCGGACAAATCTTTGTCGCCAGTTTAAAAATGCTTGTTGTGCCTCTAGTCTTCGTTTCACTAGTGTGCGGTACAAGTTCTCTTAAAGACTTATCAACTCTTGGCCGTATGGGTGGCAAAACGCTTGCACTTTATATCGGTACTACTGCCGTTGCCATCACTCTAGCATTAACTATCGGTAACCTGTTCCAACCTGGAGCTGGTGCGGATCTTACTGCTGCGAGCTCTTTCAAATCAGCGGATGCCCCTTCTCTGGGCCAAGTAATCATCGACATGTTCCCAACCAACCCTATTCAGGCGATGGCTGAGGGCAAAACGTTACAAGTTATCGTATTTGCAGTGTTGTTTGGTATCGCAATCAGTGCAGCGGGCAAACCCGGTGAACGTATCGCTGCAGTTTTCTCTGATCTAAACGAAGTGATCATGAAGCTAGTTGCGCTACTAATGAACCTTGCTCCTTACGGCGTATTCTTCTTGATGGCGAAACTGTTCTCTGGCCTTGGCTTAGGTGCAATTTGGAACCTAGCAGAATACTTCTTAGTGCTTGCTGGTACCCTGCTGTTGCATGGCTTGGTGACTTACAGTGCGATGCTTAAAGGATTCACAGGTCTTAGTCCGATTACGTTCCTACGTAAGATGGAAGATGCAATCATGTTTGCATTCTCAACAGCATCTTCGAACGCAACAATTCCAGTAACTATGGAAACGGCTAAGAACCGTATGGGCGTAGACAACAAAGTCGCTTCTTTCACAGTACCACTAGGTGCAACTGTGAACATGGACGGCACTGCAATCATGCAAGGTGTTGCGACGGCGTTTATCGCGCAAGCGTACAACATCGACCTTTCAATGGGTGATTACCTAATGGTTATCCTAACGGCGACACTGGCGTCTGTTGGTACTGCAGGTGTCCCTGGTGTTGGTCTTGTTATGCTAGCGATGGTATTGAACCAAGTTGGCCTGCCGCTTGAAGGTATTGCTCTAATCATGGGTGTTGACCGCCTTCTTGATATGATTCGTACCGCTGTAAACATCACAGGTGATAGTGCCGTATCTATCATCGTTGCTAAGTCTGAAGGCGCTCTAGACGAGTCTCGCTTCAACGACCCAGCAGCAGGTGAGAAAGAAGAAGAAGTTAAGCTAGCTCGCCAACATGCATAGTCTCGCTTATCTTATGCTCTTGTCTTCAAGCTCAGGCGTAATTAATGGCTACGCCTAGCCCATACCAAAGCGCATAAAGAAAAACGCCACTGCAGATGCAGTGGCGTTTTTATTGGGCTATGTTTCTAAGCAATATTTCTGAGCAATATTTCTAAGCTATGTTTCTTAGCACGCTTTCAGTCATAGTTATCTATGGAGCAAGACAGGTAACAGCAGGAAGCTAATCAGCGATTGGGAACATTAGATTTACTCTCAATCCCCCACCTTCTCTATTCTCAGCAGTTACATGTCCATTCATCACACCCATCGCTTCTTTAACAATCGCAAGGCCCAGACCGTAGCCACCAGACCGTTTGTCTCTTGCTGATTCAATACGAGTAAACGGGTCGAATATACCTGCAATCTTGTTATCAGGAATACCATCACCGTCATCTTCTACAGATACTACACTGTAACGTCTATCCATTACCTGTTCGTATGTCGTCACGACCACATGAGCGTTCTCACCCGCGTATTTAATGGCATTCCCGACCAAGTTACCAATGACTCGAAGCAGTAGCCTCTCATCAACGTTCACCATTGATATCGGCGTCTCTAGGGAACCAATCAAAGTTTGATTCGGTTTTAAATCGTTTTGCATCTGCGCGATCAACATTGAACAATAGTGCTCAAGGTGCATTAAACTTAACTTGGAGTCATAGCGAGAGGTTTCTAAGCGGCTAAATTCAAGTATCTCACCCACCAGCTTATTCATCTCTTCTGTTTCATTTTCCATTCGTTCTAGCAAACCAATGCTTTTATCATCAACCTTGCTGCGCAGCAGGTGTAGTGCGAGGTTTTGCCTTGCTAATGGTGTTCTTAACTCGTGTGAGACATCACGAATCAAACAACGTTGCTTTTCAGCCAGAGATTTAATCTCAAAGGTCATATAATCAAAATCGTGTGCAAGCTCGTTGAATTCACGCGTGGTGGAGTTCAACTCCGACACCACACTGACCGTGAAGTCACCTTGAGCCAGTCTGCGGCTCGCTTCTCTCAATCTATCCAACGGTTGCTGAAGGCTTTTGGCCATGATAATCGAGAACAGAGACAATACGACCAATGCAATCAATGCTTTAAGCATATAGGAATATGGCGCAAAAGATTTTGCGGGATGAAACTGGTGCGGTAGTTGGATAACCAGTGTTTTACCGTTATCCAGTGGTAGGCCGAAGATCGGCTTACTCACACGATCACTAAGTTGGTGATCTAACGTTCTTAAGTATTTGAGCTTAAATTCAAAATGTGGGTGCATGTGACGATGTGTGATCGGACGATTGTCTTTATCAATGACGAACAGATAATACTGCTGAGCATTACCCCAGTCCGCGAGTTCATCCATGTCCCCTTCTTCAATCAACACATTCGCTTGGTAAGCAAGGTCGAGCATCTCCGCTTTAACCGATTCTGGCACTTTAAGCAGCGCTTTCATCAAGGCTCTTTCTGCGACACCTTGCAGAATCAAAATACTCACCAAAATGACGGTCAGGTAACTGAACAGTTGGAAAGTGAGTCCGTCTTTACGCTTAGCAATAAAATCAGGGCAACGCAGCAGTTTTTTACTCATGCTCCGACCGACTCTAGGTAACTGTAACCTTTACCACGAACGGTTTTTATATGTTGTTTAGACAAACCTGCCTGAACGAGCTTTCTACGTATATTGCTGATATGCATATCTAAATTACGATCGAAGGGACACAATTCTTTCTTGAGTACATGGATTTGCAGATCAGATTTTGAGACGACAATACCGTCATTTTTGACCAAATAATCAAGCAAGTCTTTTTCAGTGCCAGTTAATGGCAAACGAGAGAGTTGTTCACACAAGCCGTGATTAGAGGAAGCTAAAGATTGTCTTTGGCGTTCAAAACCCACTCGGCGCAAGATCACCTTAATACGGGTTAAGAGTTCAGGAACATTGAAAGGTTTAGCGATGTACTGGTCGGCGCCTGCTTGGTAGCCATCGAGCATTGAGGCATCGTCGTTAAGCGCGGTTAGCATAAGAATGGGAGTAGCAAAACGCTGACAAATACGTCTTGCTACTTGAATGCCGCTTAGGTTCGGAAGCATTACATCGAGTAGAACCAAATCGACAGGGTGAGATTGAATAAACTCAAGCGCGGATTCACCGCAATGAACAGTATCAACGTGATACCCCTCATTTTCTAACACTTCACCCAGTAATTCACACAACTGAATATCATCATCAACAACTAAAACGCGAGACATTACACATACCGATAAATAAGAACTGTTTGCATTCTAATTATCGTTATTATTGATTTCAATTATAAAGTGCCCGATTTCCTCTATAGAAGAAAATCTTTTTCAATCGGTACAAATTTTGATGCAGAATCGATAAGATTTTGAGCAGTTAACCCGGGAACACCATACACTTCAACAGGCTTGCCAAAGCGCTCTTTGATTCGCTCTACAAGGATTTCGAAATCACCGTCTCCTGATACCAAAACAATCGTATCAACCGTCTCAGCAAGTTCTATCGCGTCTAACGCAATACCCACATCCCAATCGCCTTTTGCACTGCCATCTCGACGCTGAATAAACGGCTTTAACTTCACATTAAAGCCCACACCACGAAGGATATGATGAAATTGACGCTGCTTTGGATCTTGGCTTGAGATTGCGTAAGCATTAGCTGCAATAACGTTACGCCCTTCCGTGGCAACATACCAAAACTGGTTATAGTCGAAGTTAGAACGGTATTTGTCGCGCGTCGTGTAGTAAACGTTCTGAACGTCGACCAAAATTGCTATGTTTTCCATAAATTCATACCTTTAGATTTTCCGTATACCCTATTCTATTCAATTGTAAAATGCGAGTCGCTTTACTCAATAAAAATGAACCTGCCAGCTATCGTTAACGTAAATCTAATATCTTTAGCGTAAAGCTAAGTGTCTTTACGTAATCCTAACTATGCTTATTGTAAGTGGATTTGTTTTGAGCGTTTCTTAGGTGGTTCTGATCTTCACCTTCTTCTTTACGTAGCGTTCAAATCGTACTCAGGCTTAGAGTTTTTAAAGGGAGGTTGGCAATGCTGCACCGACAAACACACAATTCGATCGTAAGCATCGACACAACCAAAGCGATGCAAACTTTAAATCAACCATCAAACTCTGGTAGCTGGTTTAGTTTGCTTAAACTACTGACCATCAGCACGGTAATAATCATGAGCTTAACCATCAATTCAGTACTCGCCTACCCCGCTTATTCTCACTCAAAGCCTTTGCCACACCGCAGTGTGATTTATTTCGCTCCAAAGGAAGATTCAATCGTTAAAGAGTTTCTGAATGAAGTGTTGCTCAATAACTGTCAATTGGACGAACGAGATGTCGTCATTATGGTTATTGCTGAGAGTGGTTACACAGTCCCAACTTGGTTAGAAGAAGAGTTTAACTTAGAAGCAGTCACCAGTATTTACGAGATCCCGAAAGGATCACATACCGCTGTTTTGATTGGTAAAGACGGGAAAGAGAAGCACCGATGGAGTGGCAAAACAGATTGGAAACAGATCACCAATATCATTGACGAAATGCCGATGCGCCAACAAGAAATGCAGCGACAAGGCAGCCGCTGCAGTATTTGATTCTTGATGGACTCAGTAGTGGCTTAGAGATCCAATTAGAAGGTCAAACGATCAAGCTTGTTTGTTAAACCAAGCAAGTTTTTCATGGAGCTGAGCCACGCTGCCTACAACAATCAGCGCTGGGCTCTTTGCGACGCTCGCAAGGTCAGCTAAATCACGTAACCCACCTCTAAACACCTTTTGTTCTTGGCGTGTACCGTTTTCGATGATCGCAACTGGCATGTCAGCTCGCATACCATTATCGAGTAGATTCTTCTGAATGTTCGGACTCTCTTTCAAGCCCATGTAAAACACGATGGTATGGTTGTGCTGAGCAAGAGATTGCCAGTCAATATCTTCGCCATCTTTCTTCAAGTGACCTGTAATAAACTGCACGCTTTGTGCATGATCACGGTGCGTCAACGGAATGCCCGCATAAGCCGTTGCTCCGGCAGCAGCTGTGATGCCCGGAATCACTTCAAATCTCACGTCATTCTCAGCTAGCGTTTCACACTCTTCACCACCACGACCAAAGATAAACGAGTCACCACCTTTTAGGCGTACTACGTGCTTGTTCTCTTGCGCTTTGGTCACTAATAGTTGGTTGATCTGATCTTGCGGTACACAGTGATGATCAAGCTTTTTGCCCACATACAGCATTTCTGCTTCTGGATTAGCCATCGCCAAAATATCTTTTGATACCAAGCGGTCATAAACCAACACGTCTGCTTGTTGAATCACTCGTGCGGCTTTTAGCGTAAGTAAGTCTGGGTCGCCCGGACCTGCACCTACCAATGAAACAAATCCTTTGTTTACTTCTTTAACATTCGATGGCGATACTTCTGACATGCTTTGCTCCGAAAGTTAGCTTGTTATATTTCAAGCTTAATTCTGTATGACGATTCATCGTTGTATGAATCACCAATATCCCTACTTCTTAGACTATCAGTTGTTGCCATAAAACTTTACGATTAATTCTAATCAAGATAGAAGTTTATATAACAAAACAATCTATTACGTTGGAAAACCCTGACATTTGCACCATCATCAAGCACACATTGCTCGCCTTAGGTGCACGGTTATCAAAGTAGAGAGTGTTAAGATCAAAAAAGCCCCAAATCAACAGCTTGGGGCTTAACACACATTATTAGTTGCTCATTAACCTAGAACTATCTAATTACTTAGCGCCTAGAGAAGGAGCTGTTTTAGCATGAGTTAGGTATAGAGGAACACACGTCATTAATAGACCACCAACGATGTTACCTAGGATTGTTGGGATAAGGTTGAAGTTCAACCATGTCGCGATACCAAAATCAGCGCCAAGAATCATACCTAGTGGGAATAGGAACATGTTTACCACTGTGTGCTCAAATACGAGTGCGAAGAAGATGAAGATTGGGAACCACATCATTGCTACACGGCCAGATACTGTGCGTGCAGTCATGTTGCCAATCACACCTAGACATACCATAAGGTTACAGAAGATACCGCGTACGAAACACGTGATCCATCCGTCCATACCCATGTTTTCAAAACCTAGGCTACGACCTGTAGAAACAGCAATGAACTTTTGAGCAACAGCGTTTGGTTCTAAAGAGAAGTTACCCGTTAGTGATACTGCAACAAGGAAAGCAACAATCAAAGAACCGATAAGGTTACCAAGACCAACAATACCCCAACAACGTAGGATACGACCCCAAGTAATACCTGGGCGGTTGTCGAATTTCGCTAAAGGTGCAAGGCCGAATACGCCAGTTACTAGGTCATAACCCATTACACTTAGAATGACGAAGCCAACTGGGAACACAAGTGCGCCAACAAGGCCAATACCGGTTTGAACCATTGCTGTAATAGCAACAACAACCGCTAGAGAAAGGATGATACCAGCCATAGTGCTTCGAATCAGAAGATCGCGAGTACTTGTTTTCGTTTTCGCTTCACCCACATCAATCATCGTTTGAACGAATTCAGCTGGTTTGTAATCAGGAGACATAAGGTTGTCCTTAAAAAGTTTAAATTAAAAGTTAAAATTGGATAGGAAAAGGCTCTAGTTGCCGAGTTAAGGCAATATCGAGAACTAGAACCCTTGAACTATCAAATCTTACTCATCCGAAGATTAAGCAGAGATTTCTACAGCGCCTTTGGCAACACGAGCTTTGTACGCTTTCACGTTGAAGTTCTCGTCTTCCATGCACACACCTGTTGCTAGGTTAAAGCGTTGCTTCTTAAGTGGGCTTGCTACCCAAAGCTCTTCTTTGTGCTCAACAATCAAACCACGTGATAGCACGTTAGATTGGAAGTATGGGTCTGTGTTGCTAATCGCGAATACTTCTTCAGCCTCAGTTGGGCGGAATACAGCTACTTGCTCACCACCAACCAACGCACAAACACCTGTACCTGGGATAATGTCTTCGATCTTACAAACTTTGGTAAATGCCATGATGTCGTCTCCCCTTAAACAGATTCTACGTGAATGATGTCGCCCTGATGCTTTGAAGTAATGGCTTCAGGGTGTTTCTCAGTGAATGTCGCAGGACGGTGTTGTTCACGGCCATCATCAACAAACACAACGTTTTCATCACGGTCATCAGCATTGATGAAGTGTGCAAAGCGTTTAAGTTGAGCTTCATCGTTGATAGTGTCTGTCCACTCACAAGCAAAGTTATCTACTAGGCCAGCAATGTCAGTTTCAAGTTGGTCATTGATACCAAGCTTGTTGTCTACAATCACTTCACGTAGGTAATCAACACCACCTTCTAGGTTGTCCATCCATACCGAAGTACGTTGTAGCGGAGCAGCCGTGCGGATGTAGAACATCATGAAACGATCGATGTATTTGATCAGCGTTTCTTGGTCTAGGTCGCTTGCCAGTAAGTCTGCGTGGCGAGGCTTCATACCACCGTTACCACACACATACATGTTCCAACCAGCGTCTGTTGCGATAATACCTAAATCTTTACCTTGAGCTTCAGCACACTCACGAGTACAGCCCGACACACCGAACTTCATCTTATGAGGAGTACGGATGCCTTTGTATCGGTTCTCGATCATCACGCCTAGGCCAACTGAATCTTGAACGCCGTAGCGACACCAAGTCGAACCTACACATGTCTTAGCCATACGAAGTGCTTTTGCGTAAGCTTGACCCGTTTCGTAACCCGCAGCGATTAACTTCTTCCAGATAGCTGGTAAGTCATCTTTCTGAGCACCGAACAGGCCGATACGTTGTGCACCAGTGATCTTGGTGTACAGGTTGTATTCTGCAGCAACATCAGCAAGTACGCTTAGTGCTTGAGGTGTTACTTCACCACCCGCCATACGAGGGATTACAGAGTAAGTACCGTCTTTTTGCATGTTACCTAGGAAGTTGTCGTTGGTATCGTGCAGCTTCACTAATTCAGGCTTAAGGATGTGTTCACCCCAGCAAGAAGCAAGGATAGAACCTGCTAGAGGCTTACATACTTCACAGCCGTAGCCTTTACCGTATTTCTCTAATAGCTCATCGAACGTTTTGATTTCTTCGATGCGAATTAGGTGGAAAAGCTCTTGGCGAGAGTATGCAAAGTGCTCACACACGTCGTTCTTCACTTCAACACCAGCTTTAGCAAGTTCAGCGTTTAGTACTGAAGTCACTAGTGGAATACAACCACCACAACCAGTACCTGCGCCTGTTACTGCTTTGATATCACCGATTGTGTGGTGACCTTCAGCAACCGCTTGAGCGATCTTGCCTTTAGTCACATCGAAACAAGAACAGATAACAGCAGACTCAGGAAGAGAATCCGCGCCAAGTGTTGGCTTTTCAGCACCAGCATGAGCAGGAAGAATCAATGCATCTGGGTGTTCTGGTAGGTCGATTTCGTTCAGCATAAGCTGTAGAAGATCACCGTAGTCAGACGTGTCGCCAACCATTACTGCACCAAGCAGCTTCTTGTTGTCTTCAGAAACGATTAGACGCTTGTAAACTTCTTGTTCTTCGTTTTGGTAAACGTAGCTCTTACAGCCAGGAGTACGACCGTTCGCATCGCCGATAGAGCCTACTTTCACGCCCAAAAGCTTAAGCTTCGCAGACATGTCAGCACCTTCAAATGTGCTTTCGTTACCAACAACGTGGTCAACCGCTACCGTTGCCATTTTGTAACCAGGAGCCACTAGGCCGTAGAACGTTTGGTTCCAAGACGCACACTCACCGATTGCGTAGATGTCTTTGTCTGTCGTTTGACAGTGATCATTAATCTCGATACCGCCACGTGGTGCAATACCCAGCCCCATTTGACGAGCAAGTTTGTCTTGTGGGCGAATACCAGCAGAGAATACGATGAAATCAGTTTCTAGCTCTGTACCGTCTGCAAAGCGCATTACGTTACGAGCTTCAGTGCCTTCAGGAGCAATCTCAAGCGTGTTCTTACTTGTATGTACGTTAACGCCCATACGTTCGATTTTTTGACGAAGTTGGTTACCACCCGCTTGGTCAAGCTGCTCAGCCATTAGCTTTGGAGCAAACTCAACAACGTGCGTGGTTACACCAAGAGCTTTTAGTGCGCCTGCAGCTTCAAGACCAAGCAAACCACCACCAACAACCACACCAGATTTAGAATTCTTAGCGGTTGCTTCGATAGCTTTCAAGTCTTCGATTGTGCGGTAAACGAAACAGTCTTTACCTTCGTTACCTTTGATTGGCGGAACGAATGGGTATGAACCTGTAGCAAGGATTAGCTTGTCGTATTGAATTTCACGACCAGTACTTGAGTAAACTGTTTTCTTTTCACGGTTAACGTTAATAGCACGCTCACCGATCAGCATGTTGATGCCGTGTTTCTCGTAGAAGCCTTCTTTAACTAAAGAAAGTTCGTCCGCAGTATGGTGTGAAAAGTAAGAAGAAAGGTGTACACGATCATAGGCTACGCGAGGCTCTTCACAGAAGACTGTGATGTCCATGTTAGCAACGTCTGTCTTCTCGACTAAATCTTCGATATAGCGATGGCCGACCATCCCGTTACCGATTACGACTAGCTTCATCTTGCTCATAAGAATTCCTGAAGGTTATATATTTCTTAACTGAGCGAATAATGAATTATGAAAGAAAATGAAAATATGATGTAAATCAATTACGAAATCGAACTACCCTAAAGGGGTAGGACAAAAGAGGTAGATCTGCTGATTTATCATACGAAGTAAACGAATAACCGTAGGTTTAATAAGGTTTAGCGGGGTTTTATATACACTTTCGTGCAGTAAATAAGATGTTGTAAAGTTTCACAATAGGTTAGCAGCAACACAAGTAAATGACAATCATTTTCATTTGTGGTCATAATAAGTGTAATAACTCATGAAAGCGTTACAGGATCATGAGCAACTATGTATAAATATGAAGAATTTAATGACGCAAAAGACAGTCGCCCTTTTCCATTCCCCACTCATTCCACTCACAAACGGCGCAATTGGTTAACAGATGCTGTTGGTTGTTTAGCAAATGATAGGTTTACATAAGGAAAAGACCGGCACAAAAGTGATCTGATATAGCTTGTTCCTAGTGGTGCTACTGATTAGAGAGCATACGTGGAAGTTTGAACATAGCATGAGGGTTTAGAATTTCAGATAGCAAAAAGGCCAGCATTTCTGCTGGCCTTTCAACTTTGAATAGTGGAGGCGCCTCCCGGAGTCGAACCGAGGTCCACGGATTTGCAATCCGCTGCATA
>NZ_JBFSUL010000023.1:0-72601 GCF_041467395.1 Vibrio sp. 10N.247.310.98
TTGGACATAAAAAGACCCCCAATAATTGGTGTCCAACTATTGGGGGTCAGTTCAAAGTGGCAAGCTTTTTAATTATTGCTGAATTGTAAATTCTTTCGAAAGGTGGTGCGCTAAGTATTTAAACATGTTAAATACCGCGGTTGTATTCTCGGTCGGCATTCCATTGCTGTCTAAGAAGTATTCACCTTTGAAGACGAGTACATCGTCTTTTTCTACTACGCTGTTTGCGCGCATGCCTTCAATGTAGTCATCATGTGATTGGATAATTTGGTTTGCGATAAGCAGTAAATCAAATTCTGCTATTACTTTCTTTGTCATGAGTTTATCTCTGATAACTGAATATAACGTTGAGTTTATGGTGTCGAACTAGAAATTCAATGATTTCACAACCGATTAAGAGAGTCTTTTCAAACATCCACAATTTATTTTGTGATTTACGGCAAAAATAATTGAATGGGGCTCGCGTTAGATTCGCGGACAAGCTTAGTATGAGCCCGTTTAGACGTAATGCCTGATGAATAGGCTCTTGCAAGTATTCTTAGTGAGTACTTTATAGCTTCTTTATATTGTGACCCTTTTATCTATGAGTCGTCGAATTGTCGAGCGATCAGATCCAATTTTGAAAAAAGCGGTTGATCTTCTAGTAATCTCGCACAATAGTAAAAAAAGAAGCAATGAATTTAGAATATCATGCGTAAAAGCCCACAAGCTAAATTGTTGGTGCTGAAGCATCGTGATTAAGGACGTTAGAGTCAATATGGGTAAATCGCTCGTTATAGTGGAGTCGCCAGCCAAGGCTAAAACTATCAATAAATATCTTGGCAAAGACTTTGTCGTTAAGTCGAGTGTAGGTCACGTACGTGATTTACCAACGGCAGGTCAAAGTACTGGTCAAAAGGCTGCTGCAGTTTCAACCAAGGGTATGAGCCCAGAAGACAAAGCTCGTATCAAGAAAGAAAAAGATCGCAAAGCTCTTATCAAAAAGATGGGTATCAACCCGTATAAAGAGTGGGAAGCGAACTACCAAATCCTACCTGGTAAAGAGAAAGTCGTCGCTGAATTGCAAAAACTGGCTGAGAACGCAGACCATGTTTATCTCGCAACCGATTTGGACCGCGAAGGAGAAGCTATCGCATGGCACCTTCGTGAGATCATCGGTGGCGATGAAACGCGATACAAGCGAGTGGTTTTTAACGAAATCACCAAGAATGCTATTCAACAAGCTTTCGAAACGCCAGGTGAGCTAAATATTGATGGCGTAAACGCACAACAAGCACGACGTTTTATGGACCGTGTTGTTGGCTTTATGGTGTCACCTCTGCTTTGGAAAAAAGTAGCACGAGGCCTGTCCGCTGGCCGTGTTCAATCAGTAGCGGTAAAACTACTGGTAGAGCGTGAGCGCGAGATCAACGCCTTTATCCCTGAAGAGTTCTGGGATGTGCATGCTGATACTAAAACAGCAGAGAAAACCGACTTTAGACTGCAAGTTGCACAGAAAGACGGTGTTGCGTTTAAACCTGAAAATGAAGCGCAAACACAAGCTGCTGTTAGCGTTTTAGAAAAAGCGCAATACGAAGTATGTAAACGTGAAGACCGCCCAACAAAGAGTAAGCCGTCTGCACCTTACATCACGTCGACGCTGCAACAAGCGGCGAGTACGCGTCTTGGTTATGGCGTAAAGAAAACCATGATGCTGGCTCAACGCCTGTATGAAGCGGGTTACATCACTTATATGCGTACTGATTCAACCAACTTGAGTTCAGAAGCTGTAGAAGCCGCTCGTGAATACATTGGTTCTGAGTACGGCGCGCAATACCTTCCACCTAAAGCTCTTGCATACGGCAGCAAAGAGGGCGCTCAAGAGGCCCACGAAGCGATTCGTCCTTCAAGTGTAGATGTTAAGTCGGAAGATCTAAACGGCGTAGACGCAGACGCACACAAGCTTTACTCGCTAATTTGGAATCAATTCGTAGCGTGTCAAATGACGCCAGCTCAATACGATTCAACGACAGTAAGCGTTAAAGCAGATGAGTACACGTTGAAAGCGAAAGGTCGTATCCTTAAATTTGATGGTTGGACTCGTGTTCAGCGTCCAATGGGCAAGAACGAAGATACGATCCTTCCAGCAGTACAGATCGGCGATAAGCTTGATCTGATTGCGCTAGACCCTAAACAGCACTTCACTAAGCCACCGGCTCGTTTCACTGAAGCGGCGCTAGTTAAAGAGCTTGAGAAGCGTGGTATTGGTCGTCCTTCAACATACGCATCAATCATCTCAACGATTCAAGATCGCGGTTATGTAAAAGTTGAACAGCGTCGTTTCTATGCTGAGAAGATGGGTGAAATTGTTACTGACCGTCTAGATGGCAGCTTCAATGACCTAATGAACTACGACTTCACTGCTCGTATGGAGCAGAAGTTGGACCAAATCGCAGAAGGCGAAGCAAGCTGGAAAGGCGTGCTAGATAACTTCTTCGAAGACTTTACTGGCGATTTGGAAAAAGCAGACTTAGACGAAGATGCGGGTGGCATGAAGCCAAACCACATCGTAGAAACTGATATCGAGTGTCCGACTTGTGGTCGTAAGATGGGTATCCGTACTGCTTCGACAGGCGTATTCCTTGGCTGTTCTGGCTATGCACTTCCACCAAAAGAGCGTTGTAAGACAACAATCAACCTTGGTGATGAAGAAGGCATTATCAACGTGCTTGAAGAAGACGTTGAAACAGCAGCACTTCGAGCTAAAAAGCGTTGTCCTATTTGTGAAACGGCAATGGATGCCTATCTAATCGATGATAAGCGTAAGATGCACGTATGTGGTAACAACCCGAACTGTGAAGGTTATGTGGTTGAGCACGGCGAATTTAAAGTGAAAGGCTACGATGGTCCACTTGTTGAGTGTGACAAGTGTGGTTCTGACATGGTTCTGAAGAACGGTCGTTTTGGTAAATACATGGACTGTACGAGTGAAGATTGTAAGAACACTCGTAAGATTCTGAAAAATGGCGAAGTTGCGCCACCAAAAGAAGACCCGGTGCATTTCCCTGAACTTCCGTGTGAAAATTCAGACGCGTACTTTGTTCTTCGTGATGGTGCTTCTGGTCTATTTATGGCTGCGAGCAACTTCCCTAAATCACGTGAAACACGTGCACCATTAGTGGAAGAGCTGGTTCGTTTTAAAGACCGTATCTCACCTAAGTTCCAATACCTAGCATCAGCGCCAGTTGCTGACCCTGATGGTAAGCCGACAGTGGTTCGTTTTAGTCGTAAGACTAAAGAAAACTACGTTCGTACTGAAGTAGATGGAAAACCGTCCGGTTGGACTGCGTTGTACATCGACGGTAAGTGGGAAGTTACGGATAAGCGTAAAAAGCCTAAAGAGAAGTAACTGAACGTTATTGATGAAAAAGCAGCCTAATGGCTGCTTTTTTTTTGATCTCAATATGACTAACTATGCAACTTGTTGAATTAGTATTTCGTCGGCCGGAATTTATTAAATTCACACCGCGAAATTAATGGCGGTAATTAATCATATCTTCTTATGCAACTTTAACGAGAATGTAACTTAATTAAAATATTGTAACTCACAGATCAGCGTTTAGTTGTATACCTGATGTGTGTCGGGTGTTAATGTAATGTTTCGTCTGGACGGTGTAGTGTGAGCTGCTTTAAGTCTTAGGAAAGCAATCAGCTTACGTACCACAGAATGGCGTATTAAAAATTGAATTCGGCCGAAAAGTCGATAACGTATATAAAACCAAGTGCAAAGAATAGTGCACACATAACAACGTTTGGCTTAGGATATTGTCACTGTATGTGAATGGATATTCGCTAAATACCGAAATAAGTGTTGGTGCTCATCCCCCAGAGGAAGATACCTCTACGAGTACTAACATCGACAAGCTATAGATATATGGAGAATAAAATGGCTGGTGTATTGGGAATGATTCTTGCTGGTGGTGAAGGCTCTCGCTTAAGACCTTTAACTGAATCTCGCAGCAAACCCTCGGTTCCTTTCGGTGGTAGTTACCGCTTAATTGATTTCGCTTTGAACAACTTCGTTAATGCTGATCTAATGAAGATCTACGTATTAACACAATTTAAGTCACAGTCACTGTTCCACCATATGAAAAAAGGCTGGAATATCAGTGGTATAACAGACCGTTTTATCGACCCAATTCCTGCGCAAATGCGTAAAGGAAAGCGTTGGTATGAAGGCACAGCAGATGCTATCTACCAAAACATGGGCTTTATGGAGTTGGAAGAACCTGATCAAGTATGTATTTTTGGTTCAGACCATATCTATAAGATGGACATCAAACAGATGCTTGATTTCCATAAAGAGAAGAAAGCGGCTCTAACAGTATCAGCATTGCGCATGCCGCTTGCTGAAGCATCAGAATTCGGTGTTATTGAGGTTGATGCTGACGGCCGTATGATTGGCTTTGAAGAGAAACCTGCAAATCCGAAGTCGATCCCGGGCGATCCAGAATCAGCGCTCGTTTCAATGGGCAACTACGTGTTCGAAGCGAAAGAGCTTTTTGCTGAACTAACGGAAGATGCTGATAGAGAAGGTTCGACACACGATTTCGGCAAAGATATTATTCCAAACATGTTCCCGCGTGGTGATGTGTTTGTTTATGATTTCAGCACCAACCGTATTACTGGTGAGAAAGAAGAAGTTTACTGGCGCGATGTAGGTACGATTGACGCGTACTGGCAAGCGCACATGGACCTTCTTAAGAAAGATGCGCCATTCTCGCTATACAACCGTAAATGGCCTCTACACACTTATTACCCGCCACTACCACCAGCTACGTTTACTGATTCGGCAAATGGTCGAATTCAGATCATTGATAGCCTTGTGTGTAGCGGTAGTTATGTACGTGGTTCGCGTATTGAAAAGAGTGTACTGGGCTTCCGCAGCAATATCGCATCAGCGTGTGATATTAGCGAAAGCATCTTACTCGGTGATGTAAAAGTGGGTGAGGGTTGTATCTTGCGCCGCGTTATCATTGATAAAGACGCAGATATCGCACCGGGTACACAGATTGGTGTAAATCTGACAGAAGACAAAAAGCATTACCACGTATCTGACGATGGTGTCGTAGTGATTTCTAAAGGAGCACGAGTTGGTTACTAAGACTCTCTCGGTACTTTTTGTAGCGTCTGAAGTTGAAGGCTTGATTAAAAGTGGTGGCTTGGCTGATGTAGCCAAGGCACTGCCGAAAGCGTTGCAAACACTCGAACAGGACGTTCGAGTGACTATCCCCGCATATAGAAACATTCCAAACATTGATTCAGCAGAAGTTATTTTATCGACTGAACTCGATCATTGGCCTCATACGGCTTATCAAGTTAAAAAACTGAGCGTAGAAGGCGTTCCAGTTTTTGGTATCGAATGTGCCAAGTATTTCGACCGCCCGGAAATGTACGCAGAAAACAATCAAGCTTATGCTGATAACGGAGAGCGCTTCTCGTTTTTTAGTGCAGCCTGTCTTGATATGCTTCCTAAGCTTGGTCTTCAACCGGATATCATTCATGCAAATGACTGGCATACTGGTTTCGTTCCTTTCTTGCTTAAATCGCGTTATCAACAACACGATTTCTTTGAAAATACGCGCAGTGTTATCTCGATTCACAATGCGGTTTTCAAAGGTGTGTTCGCATACGATGAACTTCAATTCCTGCCAGAGATGCACAGTTACCATGCGCCTGAAGCTTCAGTGAGTGACACTCATGTCACTATGCTAAGAGCTGGTGTGATGTGCGCGGATAAAGTGAACGCAGTAAGTCCTACCTATGCAGAAGAGTTGAAAACGGAATTAGGTAGCCACGGTATGGCTGCAGAATTCCAACACAGATCGGCTGATCTGTTCGGCATTTTGAATGGGTGTGATTATGGGGCTTGGAATCCGGAAACTGATGCTTTCCTTCCTCGTAAATACAAAGCGACCAAGCACAGCATGGCTCGCGGAAAATCAGCTTGTAAGCAAAAACTGCAACAAGATGTAGGTTTACCCGTTGCCGATTGCGCGGTTTATGGCATGGTTTGTCGCTTGACGAATCAAAAAGGTGTTCATTACTTACTGCCTATCATCGAACAGTTTTTGAAAAATGATCTTCAGATCGTGATTGTCGGTACTGGCGATCCGGTTTTGGCGAGTCAATTGAAAGAGCTATCAGCGCTTCACTCAGATAAGTTCTCGTTCGTAGAAGCGTACAATAATGAACTTGCGCATTTGGTTGAAGCAGGCTCTGATTTCTTCTTGATGCCTTCGGAATTTGAACCGTGTGGCTTAAACCAAATCTACAGCATGGCTTACGGTACTTTGCCGATTGTTCGTTCTGTGGGAGGTTTAAAAGACAGCGTGAATGATTACGATGAAGATCCTGAAGTCGCGACTGGGTTTGCTTTTGAAGAGCCAACACCGCAGGCGTTATTGGCTGTGTTACATCGTTCATTACTGCTTTATGCACAAAACCCATCTGAAATTAAGCGTGCTCAGCTTTATGCGATGCAGCAAGATTTTAGTTGGGAAGATGCGGCTAAAGAATACCTAGCTATGTATCATTCAGCATTTTAACTTGTTGAC
The DNA here is from genome assembly GCF_041467395.1 of Vibrio sp. 10N.247.310.98. Classification (NCBI taxonomy): domain Bacteria; kingdom Pseudomonadati; phylum Pseudomonadota; class Gammaproteobacteria; order Vibrionales; family Vibrionaceae; genus Vibrio; species Vibrio sp. 10N.247.310.98. Next base: position 6,597 of record NZ_JBFSUL010000023.1, read on the forward strand.
TTAGCTTTAAAATTAGCGGGCGGGCAACAACAGCTCGTAATAAATGAAGGCGCTCTAATTGTTGAGTGCCTTTTTGTTTCCTGGTCAGAGCACATCACGTTTACGAAGACAAAGCTTGCAAACTCATTTTTGTCAGGTAGAAAAGGTGAGGTAGGTATTCACATGACTAATGATAGGTTTGACACTATTATCACTTAAAGTTCTTAATAGCGTGGTATCCTTAGTCATCGCCTCGTGATGAGGCATAGCTCCATTCCAATAATTAAAGCGATAGGTATGTCTGAGAGTTTACTATTTCATAAAACATTTACTCACCCTACGAGCGATGAGTGGGTTGTATTTGTGCATGGCGCAGGAGGCAGTTCCTCCATCTGGTTCAAGCAGATCAAAGCGTATAAACAGCATTTCAACTTACTTCTCATTGATCTGAGAGGGCACGGTAAATCAGACAATATACTTAAAGGGCTGATTTCGAATCGTTATACGTTCAAATCGGTGACGCTTGATATTCTTAAAGTGTTAGACCATCTTAAGATCCGTTCTGCACATTTCGTTGGCATGTCTTTGGGCACGATTATTGTGCGTAACGTTGCCGAACTGGCGGCTGGCCGTGTACGTTCAATGGTACTGGGTGGCGCTGTCACCAAGCTAAACACTCGCTCTCAAGTGTTAATCAAGTTGGGTAACCTCAGCAAGCACATCATTCCTTACATGTGGTTATACAGCCTTTTTGCTTATGTTGTGATGCCACAAAAAAGCCAAAAAGAGTCTCGTCACCTTTTTATCCGCGAAGCCAAAAAACTGTGCCAGAAAGAATTTAAACGCTGGTTTATCTTAACGGCTGATGTAAACCCCTTGATGAAATATTTTAAAGATAGAGAGCTACCAATACCGACTCTTTATTTGATGGGTGAACGTGACTACATGTTTATTAAGCCTGTAAAAGAAATGGTTGCAGCGCATGAATCGAGTGAGCTAGTAGAAATCCCGAATTGTGGACACGTGTGTAACGTGGAAAACCCTGAAGAGTTTAATCAGCGTTCGATTGCGTTTATTCAAAAACAAATTCAGTGATTTTCTAGGCGTGAAATCAAAGATGATGAGTTAATCGAATTGAAATAAAAACGGGAAGCTAACTTTAGCTTCCCGTTTTTAATTGGAGGAGGTATCTGACCGAATCGTTCTATCAGGTCACTGAAACCCTGCTATTCAGGTGAGGCAGCACCGCACTGCCAGCAAGAGCCGAATTGCGCTTCGTTGACTTCATGACACTCACCACAACGCCACTCTTCATAGATGATCGAATCTTGCTGCTTTTGGTAGTCATTGACGAGCATGCGAGCTTTACTGGCCAATTCTGGCTCATATAACCATACGTAAGGGTCAGTTTCTTCAGTGAATGGGATTTCCCCCTTTAATCCGAACAACCCCTCACCACGGACTTCACAGGCAATATTCTCGCTTTCTAACAATCCACAGATGATATGAGCTTCTGTCGGATTCGATGCACTGAAGATTTTCATTGAAATAGAACCTTATTCGGCTATCTGTGTTGTTTAGATATTATAAACTATTCTGCTATATACATTATTCAGCTACGGGTGCTGAGCGAAACTTACCCATCAACCATTTAGCCACTATTGGGAATATCCCCAATAATGCAAATGACAATAGTACTGAAGGGGAGACGATGCCCGAAAGTGAATCAATTTCTGCGAGCTGAGTACCAGCATTCAAGAAAACCGCCGTCCCCGGTAACATCCCGATTTGACTCGTAATGTAGTAACGACTCACTGACATCGGTGTTAGACCCATCAATAGGTTGATAAGGAAAAATGGGAATACAGGAATCAGACGCAGAGAAAACAGGTAAAATGCGCCGTCTTTTTCAACCCCCTTGTTAATCGTCGCCAATTTGTCACCAAACTTGGTTTGAATCCAGTCACGCAACAGGTAACGGCTACTTAAGAAAGCTAAGGTCGCACCGATCGCACTTGCGAAAGATACCAGTAGCAAGCTGTTCCAGAAGCCAAATAGCGCGGCCCCTAATAAGGTTACAACAGCGGCACCAGGAATGGAGAAAGCCGTAATCATGACATACGCGACAAAATAGATAGCGGCAGCCGCAATAAAGTTGCTGTCAATGTAGTCATTTAACACAGCTTGTTGGGCCTTAGCATTTTCAAGCGTTAAGTATTGGCCGAAATTGATGCCTAACAGCACGATGGTTATGACCAACACAATACCCAATATCATTTTCTTACTCATTGATACTTCCTCTAAATTTTCAATGCATACCGATAGTATAGATAGACAGGCAAAGCATAGATTAACTTTCACCAGTTAATAAAAAACTATTTGTTCTAGACGATGGATCGGGGGCAAAAAGCTAGCCTAATTGCTTAGTCTTATGTTAGCGACAAGTATTGGCGGAATAGAGGTGGAAAAAGATTCGTTGATTAGAAGGTTGTGACTCTCTGCTAGGGACTTGTTTTGTATGCATTATTTTATTAGCGATAATTTGTACCACGTAAAAAGTAACAAAAATTTGAAAGAGTTTTGGTCTTGGCTCGTTCTATATACGTAACAATCGTGGCATGAAGATTGTTTTAGATAATTATTCAGGCAGACAACTAAGGAGCTAGCTATGAAATTATTATCAATGATTACGGTTATTGCTACAACGGGCCTATTCTCTTTCCAAGCCATGGGATCGGGCGTCTATCACCGTGCGGCTGTTGAGTCTAAAGTATTTAAAGGCGATGTAGTGGCGAGCCAATCACAGGCTTACGAATCTGGAAAAAAAATCTGGATGGATATAAACAGTAAGCGCTCATATGAATTGAGCAAAATCTTACCGCAAGCCTCTGAAAAAGTAGATGTACGCTCGTTTGAAATCAAAAACGGTACCATCAAAGTAAAAGAAATAATGGATTCCTCTGGAGAAATTAACTTCATTCCGATGGTTAAAGTGGATTACAAATACTATTACCGTCCATCTTTTTGAACTCAGTGGTTCAGCTATACATAAGACTAGTTTTGTCGACATAAAAAAAGCCGCAGTAAATGCGGCTTAGTTATGTATATAGATTGCACTGACAATGTTAATTGACGCGATTGATAAGCTCTTCGCGACGTTGCTGCGGTATAACAGACCAATGTGTACCATTGATCGCGCCTTCTAGCGCCCAAAGTAGTTCAATACTGACGGAAGACGCATGCGATTCTTTGATGGCGTTAAATGCGTTTACAGAGCCAGATTCATATAAACGTTCTACAGAATCGATCCCTGCCTTTTTCAACATACGCTCGGTAGCGAGTCGAAGATTAGGCAGATCTTTGAGTCGGGTCGGCTTAGCAGAAGACTGCTCAGCTTTTTCTTCTTTAGCAAAACCTAGAGACGTGGTTGCAAGCTGCAAGATTTTCTCTTGGTCTTGCCAGAGGCCTTCAGGTAAAGCGAAATATTTAGTAACGACAGGGAAACCACGTTTTTTGTAGACGTACGGTTGAAACCCTTGTTGTTCGAATTGTTTCGTTGTGCATTTGTCTGCTCGTATGTGCAACTGGTCATTTACAACCAGAGCAAACATAGTGTCATCAGCAAAAAGACCGAAGCCACCAAACATCGAGCGTGATTTTATTTTTCCTAGGGATTCAAATAATTTCATTGAATCCTTTAGTATCGGTTTATCCATGTTATTTATCTCGGTGTATTTGAACTACGCCACCAAATAAGCAGGTCCGAGAGATTAGCAAAATGTTGCAATTAAATTGTCAATAAGCCGTAAATTACTAAATTATTAGTAGTTACTGCATTTTGCCATCGGTAACCCCGCTACCATACCAACGAGTGGTTTAGGCCGGAAGCTTTGCGTCTCACTCTTTCGAGTGGTTTGCCCTGTGCGTGACTGATTGAATAGAATAAAGTTTTTGTTGGATGAAGCTCACACTTGATATTTCAAAATGTGATACTGCTTCAATTAATGATCTTTCCGTTGTGCATCTGGGTTCATTATAGTTGCTGATAAAAAAAGCGCACCGAAAGGTGCGCTTGATGAAATTAAACTCGAATTATCAATTAATTTAACGTCTTAACTGTACTTCGTTCAACAATTTCAGGGTGCATTTCGAAGACGCGTTTTTCGTGGTCTTTGTCTTTGATGCGCTCCAATAGAATTTCGAATGCATTCTTACCAACACGACGTTTTGGTTGGTGAACTGTCGTTAACGGCGGAGAGAAGTATTCAGCGAGTTCGATGTTGTCGTAACCGATCACTGAGATATCTTCAGGAATGCGGATGCCTTTTTCTTGCAGTCGGCTCATTAAGCCGAGTGCCATTGTGTCGTTAAAGCAGAATACCGCCGTTGGACGATCTTCCATCTCAACGATTTGTTCTGCAGCAAGAACAGCCGTATCACACTCGAAGTTGCCTTCGATGATCATATTGTCATCGGCAGAAATTTTAGCTTCGTTAAGTGCGCGCTTGTAACCGGCAATACGTTCAACACATGCTGCTTTGTCTAAGTGGCCACTTAAACATGCAATCTTAGAGTGACCGCGTTCAATAAGGTATTTGGTCGCTAGGTAGCCACCTTCTTCAGAGTTATCGATGATCTTATCAGCTTGAGAACTCTCTGGGCCCCAGTCCATAATAACTTTAGGGATGTCAGCGTGACGGTCTAACATCTCTCTTAGTTCTTCAGTTAGGTCAGAACACATAACTAAGATGCCATCTACACGTTTCTCTGCAAGCATTCGAATGTAGTCACGTTGCTTCTCATAGATACCGCCCGTATTACACAGGATCAAAGTGTAACCTTGACGGTAGCAGTAGCTCTCAACACCATCGATAACTTCAGAGAAGAATAGATTAGTTGATTGAGTCACTAGCATGCCGATGGTGCGTGTTGTATTACACTTCAAGCTACGAGCAACAGCACTTGGTGCATAGTTCAGTTCATCTACGGCTTTGTTTACTTTTTCTTGCGTTGCTTCTGCAACAAAGCGAGTTTTATTGATTACGTGAGAAACGGTTGTTGTTGATACGCCGGCTAAGCGAGCGACATCTTTTATAGTGGCCATGGTTTTATCCTATTAGAAGCTACTTTCCCAAAGTACGGAATAAAGTAGCCGTTAAGCTACCTAACTAAGAGCTTAAATTTGTAGGGCTCTTTGGGTACTAAAAGTGCTAAAAAACAAAAAACCGCTATTGAGCGGCTTGTCTTAACACCGAAATGCTCAAAACTATAATAAGCATAGCATTTCGTGAATGTTTCATATTTTATCGTTTGCGGTCACAATTTTAGACTGACTAGAAATTACTCGCAATAAAATTCACCCGGAAATCCGGGTGAATTGTCACATTCTTCTGAATTTATTTAACGAGTCATCCAATAAGCTATTCACCAGCTAAATATTGAGTGTCTAATTGACAGAATGCGAGTAGCAACGATGAGACGGAGGCGTAGAAACCGAATTCATCAACGTCATGACATTTCACGTTGAACTTTGGTAACCAAGTCAGCAGTTGTTGTTCGATAAACTGCTGTTGAGCGGCAAATGAATTCTCTAGTTCTTCTTCAATATTCGTTTCGTTTGAACGAATGATCAAGTTACCAAGGAAATCGAGTTCGATAGCAATGTGGTCTGCTGGCTCTTTTAGATCTTGGTTCACAACTAAGTTGTGCTTAGCCATGATCTCTTCCATATCTTTTGCTGGCTTATCATTCAAAAGGCCAGTTTCGCCGATATACATTGAAGCGTAAGGAAGAGCGCCGTGCTTATCTGTCTTTAAGAAAAGATCGCAAAAGTCTGCAGACAGTTCTAGCTGAGCATCTTCACGAGTTTGTAGGCGGTTCAGCGCATCCACTAACTTATCAATCGCTGGCTTTAGTGTCTCATTTTCGCCTAAACCAGTTAGGAAAGAACGAATTTCAATAGAGTGGTAGTGATCGAGTTCTTCTTGAGTGAGCTCTTTGGCAAATAAGCTTGATAGCCACCAGTATATTTCTGCTCTTTGCTCGTTGAACGCTTTCGTATCTTTCATTTGTTAGATCCTGACTTAGTCTTGTGATGTTGCTTATATGCATCTTGAAGTCACTTGGGCATAAGCACACCAAGGCTGAATAACAAGGTTATTTGCGAAACGCAAAGTTACTCGTTAGTAGTAATGCCTATATTGAATTGCGATGGACGATAAATAGCAAGGTTTAAGATTGTCTTGTATCAAAAAAAATCCATGTTTCTGGCTTTTATCTTCTGTACCACTAGAATTGTTACTAGTTATGAATAGAATAGTCACTGAAACTATTAAATAAGAAAAGTGGTGTAGATGAGCTATCACGTATTAGTCGTAGAAGATGATGTGGTAACCCGCAGTAAACTGGTTGGATACTTCCAGAACGAGGGTTACACAGTGGGCGAAGCAGAAAGCGGCGCTCAAATGAGAAACGTGTTAGAAGAAAACAACGTTGACCTCATTATGCTGGACATCAACTTACCAGGCGAAGATGGATTGATGCTAACTCGCGAATTACGCAGTCAATCAGACATTGGAATTATTTTAGTTACTGGACGCACGGATAGCATCGACAAGATCGTAGGCCTTGAAATGGGCGCTGACGATTACGTTACTAAACCCTTCGAACTTCGCGAGTTATTAGTTCGAGTTAAAAACCTACTTTGGCGTATCTCTGCTGCTCGTAAAACAGCAGCGGGCGCTGTAGAAGAAACATCAGATGAGTCTGTGGTTCGTTTTGGTGAGTGGACATTTGATATCCCTCGTCGTGCGTTAAGCAAGAACGGCGAACCAGTGAAACTGACCAAAGCAGAATACGAACTGCTAGTGGCTTTGTCTTCTTACCCTAACCAAGTATTAAGCCGCGAACGTATTTTGAATATGATTAGCCACCGAGTGGACGCGCCTAATGACCGTACTATCGACGTATTGATTCGTCGTATGCGTGCAAAAATGGAGTTTGATCCTAAGAACCCACAAATTTTTGTGACGGTTCACGGTGAAGGTTACATGTTCGCTGGTGATTGATTTCCTTTGGGAGTGATTAATCAACAACGACATTTAAACGTAAAAAGCCGAGACATCATTGATGTCTCGGCTTTTTTATTACTTAGCTTTTATTGTTAACGACCAGAAAATCTATAAATATTTGGCGACTCGTCTGCTCATATGAGTTTAAAGATTCAATAGGGTTACTGAGGCTGGGCCGCAGAAACGTCACCGTCATCTTCAATTAAGCTGGAAGCTTCTGGAATAACAGGCTCTTCAACAATGTCATTGCTTGTATCTAGCCAATCACGCAGGCTTTGCCAAACCAATCCCATGGTTTCGTGCCAGTAACGCTCAGTCTGCTCAAGGTATAGCGCTTTCGGCATGTACTTTTCCCACGGCTCAACAATACCTTCTTGTGCAAGGTAGTTGGTTGGTGCAGGTAGTGGTTTCATGCCAGCTGAATTGAATTCGTTCAGTGCGCGAGTCATATGGCTCGCTGAAGTCACCAACACCATTCTTTTATTCTTAACGAACGCAGCGGCTTGGCGAGCTTCTTCCCAGGTGTCTTTTGCGGTTTCAAGCAGAATGATGTCGGGCTTTGCTACGCCAAGTGCTAAAGCCACTTTAGCCATCATTCTTGCGTTACTTACTTCAGTGCCTGCGCCATAGCCAGACAAAATGAGTTTTGCACCAGGGTAGAGGCGTAGAATACGAATCCCTTCACTTAAACGCATCAGGCCGGTGCGGCTAAGTTCTGATGTCGGTGGAATTTGGTCGTCTACGACGTGACCACTTCCAAGAACCATCACGTAATCGACGGTTTCATCGACAGGTAAAAATGCGGTGTGTTGCCTTTCCATTGGCATTAAAAGTTGACTAGAAACTGGCTGGAAAGCGATTAGGAAAATACCACATAGGGCTGAGAGGGTGATTAGGCAACCAGTCTTCCTTTTGGTAGTAAACATCACTAGGGCTAAACCCAGAAAAGCGAGAATTAACATTGCTGGCAGTGGCATCAATAGCGAAGACACTACTTTTTTCAGCTCAAACATATCCGAATAGTCCGAAAAAACATCACTTAGTAGTAAAAAGAGACATCGCCTCTTTATTCCTGAAATTCCTGTGACAGAATAGCAGGCACGATAGGACATAATAACTCAAGTAGCCGTGACTGAAGACCGTAATTTCGACGATATTGCCCACAAATTTGCAAAAAATATTTACGGCTCTGACAAAGGAGAGATCCGTCAGATCATCGTATGGGAAGATTTAGAACAAGCTTTGAGCAAATTTGACCATTCAGCTTCGCCTCTGCATGTGCTTGATGCGGGAGGCGGTCTTGCACAGATGTCGCAAAAAATTGCGGCGTTAGGGCATAACGTCTCTTTGTGTGATCTCTCTTCTGAGATGCTTAAGCTTGCACAAGAAAGTATCAACGAAGCGGGTTTGTTAGAACAGTATCGATTCATCCATTCTCCGGTACAAAAAGTCGTAGAACATCTCGATGAAAAAGTCGATTTTGTGATGTTTCATGCGGTAATGGAATGGTTAGCCGATCCTAAAGAGGCGCTTGATTTATTGTTGGAGCAAGTAAAACCCGGTGGCGTTGCTTCGATAATGTTTTACAACCACCACGGATTAGTCCTGAAAAATGTGATTTGTGGCAACATTCCTCATGTATTGAATGGGATGCCACATCGAAAACGGTTTAAGCTGCAACCACAAAAAGGCTTGAAGCCAGAAGAGGTTTACCAATGGATAGAAGACGCCGGTCTAGAAATCTGTGGTAAATCAGGCATTCGTTCTTTCAGTGACTACATAGGTAATATGGAGTACATGGGCGATTACCAATTTGAAGATGTATTGGAACTAGAAAAACAGCTATGTCGCCAAGAGCCATATCTGTCACTAGGCCGTTATATTCACGTTTGGGCTCAAAAACCTGCGCAATAACAGCGGTGAATGTGGTAAAAGAAGCCACAACATGCGCTATGCAATCGTAAGAAGCCCGCGTCATAAAGAAATAGGCGTCATATCTAATACATTCGATATGACGAAGAACAGTAACAGGAACCACAATGAGTGAAATGACTCAAACTGCCGAAGAGCAGCCAATTGATGAGTTGGTGGGCTGGGTCAAGCAGCATGATTTTTCATTAAACTTGCCACCAGAGCGCTTAGCATTTTTGATCGCTATCGCAGTACTAAGCAATGAAAGGTTCGATGAAGAGTTGGGCGAGGGTGAACTGCACGATGCATTTACCATCGTCACTCGACTGTTTGAAGATACTGGCGAAGCGTCCGCGTTTCGTGCCAACAATGCCATCAACGAGTTAGTTAAACAGAAGTTGATTAGCCGCTTTACCAGCGAAATCACCGATGGTGCGAGTATTTATCGCTTATCACCATTGGCGATTGGTATTTCAGATTATTACTTACGCCACCGTCAGTTCTCTAAGTTAAAACTGTCTATCCAGCTTTCTATGGTTGCGGACGAGATGGCAAAAGCCATTGAAGCAGCACAAAAAGGCGGAACTCCAGGACATTGGAGAAAGAATGTTTACGGCGTGCTCAAGTATTCTGTTGGTGAAATTTTCGATCAGATTGATCTTAACCAACGTGTTATGGATGAGCAGCAGCAAACCGTTAAACAGCAAATTGCCGACCTTTTAAACAAGGATTGGCGAGAGGCGATTAACAACTGTGAAACCTTGCTTTCAGAAACCTCTTCCACGCTGAAAGAATTGCAAGACACCTTGCAAGCGGCGGGTGATGAACTGCAAACACAGATCCTCGATATTCAAGAAATTGTTTACGGTGACGATGAACTCGAATTCGTTGGCGAAACCCTGTTCGGCTTGCAGATGAAGCTAGACCGAATCACCAGTTGGGGTCAACAAGCCATCGATTTATGGATCGGCTACGACCGCCATGTTCACAAGTTTATTCGTACCGCGATTGATATGGATAAAAACCGTGCCTTTAGCCAACGCTTGCGTCAGTCGGTTACCGACTACTTTGATGCGCCTTGGCTTTTGACTTACGCCGATGCAGAGAAGCTGACGGATCTTCGTGATGAAGCGCTTATGCTTCGTGATGACGAAGTGATGGGACAAGCACCAATCGACGTAGAGTACGAAGAATTTGAGCAAGTGAATGACCTGCTTTCAGATCGAATTGCAGAGATGTTAAAAGCTCACAAACAGCAAGGCGCGCCAATTGATCTTGGCCTTGTGTTACGCGATTACCTCGCTGCACACCCTCGCACACACCATTTTGATTTAGCCAGAATTGTTGTCGACCAAGCCGTACGCTTAGGTTACTCAGAGTCTGACTATCAGGCTATTCAGCCAGATTGGCAGGCAATCAACGATTTCGGTGCAAAGGTACAAGCAAATGTCATTAACAAGTACTGATGATTACATGCCAGAGAAACTGGTAAAAGCGATAGCGAACCCACTGTTCCCTGCGCTAGATAGCATGCTGCGTTCAGGCAAGCATGTTTCAACAGAAGATCTAGATAACCACGCGTTGCTGTCTGATTTTGAAGTTGAGCTTCAGCATTTCTATCAACGCTACAATACGGAACTGGTAAAAGCGCCGGAAGGTTTCTTTTACTTGCGTCCGCGTTCTACGTCTCTGATTGGTCGTAGTGTGTTGTCTGAGCTCGACATGTTGGTTGGCAAGGTGTTGTGTTTCTTATACCTAAGCCCAGAACGTCTGGCTCATGAAGGTATCTTCACCAATCAAGAACTGTTTGATGAATTGATGTCGTTAGCGGATGAGAAAAAACTCATGAAGCTAGCAACCAACCGTGCATCTGGTTCTGACTTAGATAAAGAAAAGCTGTTCGAAAAAGTTCGTACTTCTCTGCGTCGTTTACGCCGTATCGGCATGCTGATTGCGATTGGTGAAACGGGCAAGTTCCGTATCAGCGAAGCGGTATTCCGCTTTGGCGCTGACGTTCGTGTTGGTGACGATATGAAAGAAGCGCAATTACGTCTTATCCGTGATGGTGAAGCTGTGGTGCATACCCAAGAGCCTAACCAAGGTAGCTTGTTGAATGAAGAACAAGCGGAAGCTGTATCAGAAGTAGTTGCAGACGTAAACGAAAACGGTCAACAAGACATTTTTAACGATCAAGCTGACTTTGACCTTGAGTCAAACGATGGCGAACAAACAAAAGTAGAAGGTGAAGCATGATTGAAAGAGGTAAGTATCAATCATTAACCATGGTCAACTGGAACGGCTTCTTTGCGCGTACTTTTGATATTGATGGATTGGTTACAACGCTTTCTGGCGGTAACGGTGCGGGTAAGTCGACCACAATGGCGGCATTCATCACAGCACTGATCCCTGACCAAAGCCTTCTGCATTTCCGTAACACAACGGAAGCGGGTAGCTCGCAGTCATCTCGTGATAAAGGCCTTTACGGTAAGCTTCAGCCAGGCGCATGTTATGCCGCGCTAGATGTTGTGAACTCTCGTAATCAACGTCTATTGTTTGCAGTAAAACTGCAGCAAGTTGCGGGTCGTGATAAGAAAGTCGACATCAAACCGTTCGTTATTCAAGGCCTTCCAAGCCATGTGAAACCAACGGATGTGTTGATTCAGAACGTTTCAGACAGCCACGCTCGCGTATGTCAGTTGAACGACGTGAAAGCGGCGGTTGCACAATACGAAGGCGCGCATTTTAAAGCCTTCTCTTCGATTGTTGATTACCACTCACAGATGTTTGAATACGGTGTGGTACCGAAGAAACTGCGTAACAGCAGCGACCGTTCTAAGTTCTACCGCTTAATTGAAGCATCACTTTACGGTGGTATCTCAAGTGCAATTACGCGCTCTCTGCGTGATTACCTTCTACCGCAAAACGGTGGTGTGAAGAAAGCATTCCAAGACATGGAATCAGCACTACGTGAAAACCGCATGACGCTAGAAGCGATCAAGACGACTCAGTCGGATCGTGACCTGTTCAAGCACTTGATCACTGAATCTACGAACTACGTGGCTGCAGATTACATGCGCCATGCAAACGATCGTCGTAACAAGTTAGATCAAACCATGAAGTTCCGTGGTGAACTGTTCGGTTCTCGTGAAACCTTGCTTGATCAAAACAATTTGTTGAATCGCGTTCAAGAAGAACTAGAACTACTTGTCGATCAAGAATCGGCACTAGAGCAAGATTACCAAGCGGCATCGGATCATCTTCAGTTGGTTCAAACTGCACTTCGTCAGCAAGAGAAAATTGCCCGCTACAGCGAAGATCTAGAAGAGCTTAACGAGCGTCTAGAAGAGCAAATGATGGTGGTTGAAGAAGCTCAAGAGCGAGTACTTCTTGCCGAAGAGCAGGCAACCATCACTGAAGAAGAAGTGGATAGCCTGAAAACTCAGCTTGCTGACTACCAACAAGCGTTGGATGTTCAACAAACGCGTGCACTTCAATACCAGCAAGCGGTTCAAGCATTAGAGAAAACTAAGCAGTTGCTTGGTGATGAATCTATTACGGCAGAAAGCGCACTAACTCTGGTTTCAGAGCTAAAAGCACAAGAAGAATCAAGCACTCAAACGCTGCTGTCTACTAAACATAAACTAGACATGTCTTCTGCTGCTTCTGCGCAGTTCGACAAAGCGCTCGCTCTTGTTAAAAGTATTGTGGGTGACGTTGAGCGTAAAGAAGCGTCTCAAAGCGCTAAGCAAGCTTTAGAAAAAGGCCGTAACGCAAAACACGTTGTTGAAAATGAACAGCAGTGGCGTGCTCAGCACCGCGATATGGCTCGTGATGTGGCTCAGCAGCGTCAAGCAAAAGAGCTTGCGACTGAATACCAAAAGCAACACAACATCTCACTGACTGACGAAGCGGTTTTCGATGAAGAACGTGAACGTCATGCTATGCAGATCGAGTCTCTTGAGTACGCTCAAGAAGAGCTGCGTGAAGCGAAGAGTGAGCAACGTCGTGTACAACAAAACCACGATCAAGAGATTCAAAAACTTGAGTCTATTGCTCCAGCATGGATCACGGCAAACGATGCGCTTGAAGCATTAAGAGATCAAACCGACGCTGAGCTAGAAGATAGCCAAGCGGTGATGACTCAAATGCAACAAGTGCTTGAAGATGAGAAATCTCAAGCGGTAGCAAAAGATCAGTTGGCTACGCGCCGAGCTGAACTTGAGCACGAAATTGAGCGTTTAGCGTCTCCAGGTGGTTCTAACGATCCTCGCCTCAAAGGCCTAGCGGATACGCTTGGTGGCGTGCTGCTTTCTGAGATCTACGATGATATCACTATTGGTGATGCGCCGTACTTCAGTGCGATGTACGGCCCGGCTCGTCACGCAATTGTGGTTTCTGATCTTGATGGTATTAAAGAGAAGCTGGTGGATCTTGATGATTGTCCAGAAGACCTTTACATCCTAGAAGGCGATGTCGACGCGTTTGATGACAGTTCATTCAATGCCGATGAGCTTGAAGGCGCAGTGTGTGTTCAGCTGAACGATCGCCAAATGCGTTACTCTCGTTTCCCTGAGATCCCACTGTTTGGCCGTGCGGCTCGTGAACAACGTCTAGAGAAATTGCGCGAAGAGCGTGACGTTGTGGTTGAAAACCACGCGAAGGCAGCGTTTGACTCTCAAAAACTGAATCGCCTATACCAAGCATTCAACAGCTTTGTTGCGAAGCACCTGCACGTTGCGTTTAACGCAGACCCAGAGCAAGCACTTGCTGCGATTCGTGATAAGCGTAATCAAATTGTTCGTTCTCTGGCTGAGCTTAACTCTAAAGAGCAGCAGCAACGCAGTCAGCTTCTACAAAGCAAGCAGGCACTTGGTGCGCTAGATAAATTAGCACCTATGGTTCGTATTTTAGAAGACGAAACATTGGCTGAGCGCTTAGCTGAATTAGAAGCGCAACTAGAGCGTTTAAGTGAAGCTAAGTCTTACTTGAATAAGCACGGCAAATCGCTTACTTCTCTAGAGCAAATCGTATCTGCACTAGACGCTGACCCAGAGCAGTTCGAAGCTTTGGAGGCCGAGTATCGTCAAGCCGACAGCGCTCTACAAACGCTAAAAGGCAAAGTGTTCGCACTGTCTGATCTGATTGAGCGTCGTCACTACTTTGCTTACGCGGATTCTGTTGATTTGCTTAACAAGAGCAGTGAACTGAGCGAGCAACTGAAAGCGAAGTTGGTTCAAGCTGAACAAGCAAGAACCAAAGGCCGCGATGGCTTGAAGCAAGCTCGCGAACAGATGAACCAATACAACCAAGTATTGGCGGCACTGAAGAGCTCACATCAAGCGAAGCAAGAGACGGTTCAAGAGTTCAAACAAGAGCTACAAGAGTTCGGCGTAAACGCTGACGAAGGCGCTGAAGAGCGTGCTGTACGTCGTCGTGATGAACTTCAAGAACGTCTGCACACATCTCGCAGCCGTAAGAGCGAATACGAGCGAACGATTACGTCAACAGAACTTGAGATGAAAGCCTTGGCTAAGCGTCTTAAGAAAGTTCAGAAAGAGTACACAGAGCTTCGTACTTTCGTTGTTGCAGCAAAAGCAGGCTGGTGTTCAGTACTTCGCTTAGCTCGTGAAAATGATGTTGAACGTCGTCTTCATAAGCGTGAACTGGCTTACCTAACGGCGGGCGAGCTTCGTTCTATGTCGGATAAATCACTGGGTGCTTTACGTCTAGCTGTAGCTGACAATGACGACCTACGTGATTCGCTGCGTCTATCTGAAGACAACGCACATCCAGAGCGTAAGGTTCTGTTCTACATTGCGGTTTATCAACACCTTCGCGAACGTATTCGCCAAGACATCATTCATACGGATGATCCGGTTGAAGCAATCGAAGAGATGGAAGTGGAGCTAGCTCGACTAACAGAAGAACTGACGCAGCGTGAAAACCGCTTGGCGATCAGCTCTGAGTCGGTAGCAAGCATCATCAAGAAAACGATTCAGCGCGAGCAGAACCGTATTCGAATGCTGAACCAAGGGCTGTCGAACATCTACTTTGGTCAGGTTAAGGGCGTACGTCTGAACGTTAAGATTCGTGAAAGCCACGAGATCTTGCTATCAGGGCTAGCGACTCAGCAAGAGCAACACAAAGACTTGTTTGAATCAACACGCTTTACCTTCTCAGAAGCGATGGCGAAGTTGTTCCAACGTGTTAACCCACATATCGATATGGGTCAACGTTCTCCACAAGTTCTAGGTGAAGAGCTACTGGATTACCGCAACTACCTAGAATTAAGTGTTGAAGTTAACCGTGGTTCAGACGGTTGGTTACAAGCGGAATCGGGCGCACTGTCTACGGGTGAAGCGATCGGTACTGGTCAGTCTATCCTACTGATGGTTGTTCAGAGCTGGGAAGAAGAGTCTCGTCGACTTCGTAGCAAAGACATCGTTCCATGTCGTTTGTTGTTCCTTGATGAAGCAGCTCGTCTGGATGCGAAATCTATCTCTACCTTGTTCGAACTGTGTGACCGTTTAGGTATGCAACTTTTGATTGCAGCACCAGAGAACATTAGCCCTGAGAAAGGCACAACCTACAAACTGGTTCGTAAGGTCTTTAAAGATCACGAGCACGTACATGTTGTTGGCCTGCGCGGTTTTGCTCAAAACAAACCGGCATCCCCAGTTCAAGAGCTTATTGAAGAAGCTGAGCAATAACCTTGATAGCCGAGCAATAAGCTTGATAACTGAGTTATAAGCTCGAAAGCGACTCAATGATATTTGTACAAAGTCCCTAATCAATAGGGGCTTTTTTGTATCTTGAATCTAATTTCCTCAACTGAACTCCTCTCGCCTAATTCTTTTATCGATACTGATAAGACCACTCATACCTTGTGGTTATTATCAATGGAACTTGTTTGAGGTCACACGCACAAAACCACAAATAATGTATGGTAATGACATAGATTTAATAATATTAATAATATTGTATTACTTAAATTTTAATTGTTGATAACTCGCGTGTGCGAAAGGTAAAGGTAGGACTTAGGTATGATTCAAATCGTGATTGATGGGAAATATCGAATCGTCGAGCAAGGACAAACCGTTCTTGAAGCGGCAAAAACATGTGGTTTGGAAATCCCATCTTTATGTGGTTTGAACAAAACAGCGGATAAAGTGCCGTGTGATTTGTGTGTCGTTGAAGTTGATGGCGTTGGTGTTACTCGCTCTTGTGAGCTTGAAGTGTCTAATGGGTTGAATATTACCACTCAGTCAAAACAGTTAACGAATCATCGACAAGAAGCGTTGAATCGCATTATGACCGATCATTACGCTGACTGTGAGGCGCCATGCCAAACAGCCTGTCCTGCTGGGGTCGACATCCAATCTTACCTGCACCATATTGCTCAAAATGATCACATCAAAGCGATTGAAGTGATCAAAAAGACATTACCAATGCCGCTTTCAATTGGTCGTGTGTGTCCTGCTTTCTGTGAAACCGAATGTCGTCGTAACTTGGTTGATGAATCCATTGCGATTCGCCAACTCAAACGACACGCTGCCGACGCGGATTTAGCGACTCAAGAGAGCTACATGCCAGCTAAGAAACCGAATAAAGGCAAGAGTATTGCAATTGTCGGTAGTGGCCCCGGTGGGCTTACGGCGGGTTATTACCTATCTAACGAAGGCTATGATGTCAGTGTCTATGAGTCGATGCCGCAAGCGGGTGGTTGGCTGCGTTACGGTATCCCTGAATATCGCTTACCTAAGTCGATTCTAGATAAAGAAATCGAGTTGATGTGTCGCAACGGAATGGTGGTTGAGTGCGGTAAAAAACTCGGTGTTGATTTTACACTGTCTGATTTAAGTAACGATTTTGATGCGGTTTGTTTAGCCGTTGGTGCATCGCAAGCGGTCGAGATGAATTACCCGGGTAGCGAACTCGGAGGTTGTTATTTGGGTGTCGATTATCTGAAAGATTACGTGACCGATCAGCAGTACGTCACTGGTAAAAAGGTTGCCGTGATCGGTGGCGGTAATACAGCGATTGACTGTGCTCGAACCGCAGTTCGTGATGGCGCGGATACTACGCTGATTTATCGTCGTACTCGAGATGAGATGCCAGCAGAAGATTACGAAATCGAAGAAGCTGAGCATGAAGGTGTGAAGTTCCATTTCTTAACCAACCCGGCAGCAAACATAGCCGATGAAAATGGTCATGTATCAGAAATACGATTAGAGCGTATGGCTTTGGGTCCGGCTGATGCTTCAGGTCGTCGCAGCCCTAAACCAACGGGCGAGTTCTTTGTTGAAGCGTTTGATACGGTTATTGCTGCCGTGTCACAAAAGCCTGATCTGAGTTTTATGGACAATGAAGCAATTGATATTCCTCTTACTCGTTGGAATACCGCAGATGCTGATCCACAAACCATGCATACCGGAACCGGAAATATTTTCAGTATTGGTGATTTCCGACGCGGCCCTGCAACTGCAGTCGAAGCGGTTGGGGATGGGCGTATTGCTGCACAAGCGATCGATCGCTTCTTCCATGGTGATATGGAAAATATTCCGGCCAAACCGTTTAACTCAAGAAAACACAAACAGCTCAAAGCGGTGGATCCTGAGCAATACCAGTCGATACAACGTATGGCTCGTAAGATCATGCCAGAACTAACGCCCGAGCAGCGTGAACAAAGCTTTGATGAAGTAGAAACAGGGTTTGATAATGCTGATGCAATAGCGGAAGCTGCAAGATGTCTAGAGTGTGGCTGCCAAGCCAATACTGATTGCGACCTACGAGACTACTCGACCGAATACAAAGCAACGCAAACGCATCCAGAGTACAAAATCGATGTGGCTTCGAATGAGAGTTGGCAGGCGATTCGTGCTGAAGAAGCGAAGGTCGGGTTAACAAGGCAAAAATTTTCGGTCGATGACAGTTCTGAGTTCATTATCTTTGACGCCAACCGCTGTATCAGTTGTGGCCAGTGTATTCAAGCATGTCGAGAACAGAATGTTCATGGCGTTCTAAGCTTCATGAATCAATCGGATGGCAAACCTGCATCAAGACCTGAATGTCGCCCTAACTTTGGGGCAGATAAGACCTTAATGGGCGACTCAAACTGCGTTCAATGTGGATCGTGTATTCAGGTGTGTCCAACCGGTGCAATGGTGGATGCTCGCGACAGAAAGCAGGGAGACACAGACGTACTCAAGAAAGTCGATACCATCTGCACCTATTGCGGTGTCGGCTGCAAGCTAACCATGCATATCGATGAGCAGAAAAACAAAATCCGCTATATCGAAGGCGGAGACTCTCCGGTTAATGAAGGCATGTTGTGTGTTAAGGGACGATTTGGCTTCGATTTTGTGGGCAGCGATGCGCGTTTAACCACACCATTAATTCGTAAAGATGGCTGGTTGCAACCTGCAAGTTGGGATGAGGCAGTTAAGCTTATTGCCGAGAAGTTTACTGCGATTAAGCAAGGCTTTGGCAGTAACGCTTTAGCGGGGTTCTCGTCGGCGAAAACCACCAATGAAGATAACTATGCCTTCCAAAAATTCATACGTCGTGAACTCGGTACCAATAACGTCGATCACTGTGCGCGCCTTTGTCACGCATCTACTGTTACTGGTTTAGAGGCTTCGCTAGGTAGCGGGGCGATGACCAATGATATTCCAAGCATCAAGCACTCAGATGTGATCTTTATTATTGGCTCCGACACCACGTCAGCACACCCAATTATTGGCTCGCATATCAAGCAAGCTGTGAGACATGGTGGAGCGAGATTGATCGTTGCCGATCCAAAACGAATCGATATTGCTGACCATGCTGAACTTTATTTAGCGCACCGACCGGGTACTGATGTAATGTTGATCAATGGTGTGATGCAGCAAATCATCAAACACGGTTGGTACGACCAAGAGTATATCGAAGACCGTGTGGATGGCTTTGATACCTTGCTTCAAGAGGTAATGTCACCAAGTTATTCACTAGACAAAGTGGAGCTGGTAACTGGCGTTAAAGCGGAAGACATCTTCGCAATGGCGCGATTGATTGGTACTGCAGAGCGTACAGCGGTGTACTACTCGATGGGCATTACGCAACATACCACTGGTCACGATAACGTTCGATCAATCGCTAACCTACAGCTCTTGTGTGGCAATATCGGAATTGAAGGCGGCGGTATCAACCCATTACGTGGTCAATCCAATGTTCAGGGTGCGTGTGACATGGGCGCATTGCCAAATAACCTTCCGGGTTATCAGAAAGTGTACAACCCAATGGTTCGTCAAAAATTCGCGATGGAGTGGGGTGTTTCTGACCTACCGGCTGAAACAGGCTTAACGTTGACCGAAATTATTGATGGAGCGTGTCATCGAGATGTTCGTGGTCTGTACGTAATGGGCGAGAACCCAGTGCTGAGTGACCCGAACCAAGCGCATGTGATTGAAGGTCTTGAAGCGTTAGATTTCCTCGTGGTTCAAGATATTTTCCTAACCGAAACCGCTCAATATGCCGATGTGGTGCTACCGTCTTGCTCGTTTGCTGAGAAGTCTGGTCATTTTACTAATACCGAGCGTCGTGTTCAGCGTATTAACCCGGCGGTATTGCCTCCAGGTGAAGCGAAAGAAGATTGGGTGATTATCCAAATGTTGGCTAATGCGATGGGCGGCAATTGGGAATATGACTCGGTTGCTGATATCACCAATGAGATAGCGCGTGTCACGCCACAGTATGGTGGTTTACGTTGGGAGAACATTACGGTGAACGGCGTGCAATGGCCAAGTAATAAGAACAACCCTGATGGCACACGTATCATGCACCAGACCCAATTTACGCGTGGGCGTGGTCAAATGGAGGCGATTCCGTTTAGATACGCTGCTGAGCTACCGGATGCGGAATACCCGTTAGTATTAACGACAGGCCGTATTCTAGAACAGTTCCACACCGGAACCATGACACGTAAAACAAAAGGGTTGGATAACTTAGCAGGGCCGCGTGCCATGGTGAGTGTTCATGATGCTGAAGCGCTAGGTATCCGGAATGGTCAGATGCTTAAGGTCTCAACACGTCGTGGTGAAATCGAAATCGCGGCCTTTGTGACTAAACGAATGCAAAAGGGTGTGGTATTTATTCCATTCCATTTTGTTGAATCACCAGTTAACCGTTTGACTACCACAGCGACTGATCCACACGCGAAGATCCCTGAATTTAAGGTGGCGGCTGTGCGTATTGATCCTATTCGTGAGCCTGAGAGTGAAGTAACAGAGGCTTAATCATATTAGCTCGGTGAAGACGGCTGGCATTAAAAAGCCGCGTAACTCTCAGAGTTATGCGGCCTTTTTATCGAGCTAGATTCAGTATCAATAACTGAGTCGTTTCGCTTTAATTTAGATGAGCTTAGTTTGGAACAATTTCGCTACCGTGAACACCAAATTGCTTAGCAGCGTATGCAACGCGCTCTGCTGGTTTCGGGTATTCAGCCGGTGTACCAAGGTTCTCAATATGGTGCAATCGAGGCAATAAACCTGCGCCGTTCGCGATTTGGATAGCCAAACCTGGACGTGCGTTAAGCTCAAGTACCATTGGGCCTTCTTCTTGGTCTAGAACCATGTCAGTACCCATGTAACCAAGACCTGTCATTTCCCAAGCGCTTGAAGCTAGTGTTAGCAGTTTTTCCCAGTGTGGTACCTGAAGTAGCGCCAACTCTTTACCCGTATCTGGGTGGTGAGTTACTGGGTGGTCAAATTGAACCGCACGAACGGCTTTACCCGTCGCAATACAAATACCTACACCTACAGCGCCTTGATGTAAGTTAGCCTTACCGTCGGAAGCCGAAGTAGATAAACGCATCATCGCCATCACAGGGTAGCCCTTGAATACGATGATTCGTACATCTGGCACACCTTCGTAACTGAAGCCATCAAAACACTCATCAAACTTGATGAGGTTTTCAACTACCGCAACATCGTTCTTACCACCAAGTGAGAAAAGACCGGCAAGAGCGTTACTTATGTGACGCTCTACGTCTTCTTCATTGATAGTAGAACCCGATGGCTTAGTGTAAACGCCGTCCTTGTGAGAAGTCACAACAAGGATTCCTTTACCGCCGCTGCCTTGAGCTGGCTTGATTACGAAACCCGGCCACTCTTTTACCATCTTGTGGATTGTTTTTACTTCAGCTTGATGACCAATCACGCCAATCAGTTTTGGTACAGTAGCACCAGCCTGTTCAGCAATGATCTTCGTCTTAAGCTTGTCATCAACGAGTGGATACTTGGAACGATCATTGTAGCGACCAATATAACTATGGTTACGCTTGTTCATTCCCATTATGCCTTTGTCTTTCAACTTAAACGGTGAAGTAAATTGATCAAACATAACTTAGTCCTCCGCTAGCGGTTTAAAGCGACGAAGCTCGGTTAGACGGTAGCCTGTGTAGTTACCTAGTAGCAAGATGGTCGCTAGAATAACAAGCTGTAAACCAATAAAGTTAAACGTTAAATGCTGGATGAACGGGTTAGTCATGCCTAAGTAAACAAGAACAGCGGTAAATAGAGAACCACCACCTTGTAGCACTACCTCTTTCGCCCCTTCTTCTTCCCATAGGATAGACATACGTTCGATAGTCCAAGATAGGATAATCATTGGGAAGAACGTAATGGATAGACCTTCAGTCAGACCCACTTTAAACGCGACCACAGTGAATACAGAAATAATCATGATTACCGTGATGATTACGGCGGATATCCTGGCGACCAGTAGTAAGTTGAGTTTGGACAAGTAACTTCGAATAATCAGACCCGTACCTACGATAAGTAGGAAACCGACAATACCCGTTACCAATTGTGTTTGCACAAAGGCTACCGCAATCAGTACTGGCATGAAGGTACCGGACGTTTTCAGACCTATGATGACACGAAGGAACACAACAATCAGAGCACCGATAGGAATCAGCATGATGGTTTTAAACATCGCTTGCTCTTCTAGCGGCAGACTATGAATGGAAAGGTTTAACAGTTGATCCGCAGAGACTTTACTGTTGGTTGCTTCAGTGGGAGTCACCTCCTGAGCAATCATCGAGAAGTGAACTTTACTGTTCTGACCGCCAACCACGTCTAATAGAGATACATTTGATTCATCCCAAATTAGCAGGTTTGGCTGAACTTGCTGTTCGCTTGATTCAGGAGAGAATAAAACCCATTGATCGTTATCCCAGATCTGGTTCATTTGCTGGATAGATTGACGACGACGTCCATCTTCTAGCTCGATAACACCAACCACTTTATTGTGAATGTTTGCTGCTGAAAGTAGCTTGTGTGTCGCTTCCACTTTAGTCATGTTATTCAGAATAAGCGCTGAGTTTTGGCTGTCTGGATCGTTAAGTGTTTTGATGAGCTCACGGGTAAAAGTGAGGTTGTCTGCAGAACGCTTTGTCGCTCTATCAATCAATGCAAAAGAAGCGGCTTCTTCAGGGCCGTCGAAGCTTGGCTGTGCGACTTCGCCTTCTGGCGGTATAGCATCAACTTTTGCTTGGTTGTCGACTAGGAATTGTGTTTTGTAGTAGATAGTTTGAGGGCCATCTGCGTATCGAATAGACCACTCTGCGCGGCGACCTGATTCGGTATTCAAGTAAGAGATACCATAACCCGGCGATGAAGCCGATTCGCCGATAAGTGTGTAGTTAGACTGAGTATGAGGAGCCGCTAAGGAAACTTTTGCTTCTTTGCCTACTGCGTTGAACTCGATGCGAGCTTCAACGTCCCAAACCTGTCTGGTTTCCCCTGGAGTCCAAGGTACACCGTAGGTCGTATGTCTGAACATACTCAGTGTTATACCTGCCACAATAAGCAGGAATATAGAGATATAAAATGGAATTCTTGACGTCATAGCTTACCCTACTATTGTTATTTAACTTCCGTTTGTACGTACTTTTTACTTACATCTACTAGCGCTATGTCTTTGATAAATTCGCGCCCTAATAACACAGGGTGACTCATTTGAGAGCGATCCGCCAATGTAAATTGCGCTTTTTCATGGATTTTTCCAACTTTCACCCATAATTCGATCACAGCTCGACGTTCTGCTTGATCATTGGTTGATTGACGGATTTTTACATAACGTACAACAGGCGCTTCAATCCATTTCTGGTCTTCTTTAGCTTGGGCTTTGTCGTCTAGGTGAAATTTAACCCAGTTCTTGCCGTTACGTTCGAATTCTTTGATATCGACAGCGTTTAAAGAAGAGGTGGTTGCACCTGTATCAACACGAGCATCAAAGCTTTGCTTGATAGAGTCGATAAACACTTTTTCGATGCCGCCAAGGATAGTCGGTTGTGATATAGGAGCGATAGGAGCAACGGCAATAGCGACCGGTTCCTCTTCCTCTAGCTCTTCAATAACCTTGTGTTCCATGCTCGTTAGATGGGTATCTAATTGACTAGAAAGGGTAGTAATTTCGTCTTCTAAGCTTTCAATATAGTCACTTTGATTGCTTAGTTGCAGTTCAAGATTTTGAACCTTATTTGCGATGTTTGTCTCTGAGCGGGAAATAGCGTCGAGAGTTTCTTGGTGGTAGGTAGCACCATTTGTAAGAGTACAACCAGAGAGCAAACCAACCGCCACAATAGGCGATAATCGCTTAAACATAAAAAAACCTTTGAGAATTAGAGAATAGTTCAGACTATTTAGAAGTTTAGCCCACAAAAAAGGATGCGTGAAGCATCCTATTGTAAGAGTCTGGTCATATTGAATCGCAATGTGAGCGCTACGCCAATTATTGCTATTTGGAATAGCTCACTTATTAAACACAAGTCAATTTTTGTTCAATTCTTAAGCTAAGGAAGCAAGGTTCACCGCGAAATTAACAGTGGCTTTTTGACCATGCAAGCAATTGTTTTGCTGCCTTAATAGGCTTGTGCTTTATTTACTCAATATGCCACTGCTTTGTGGGCAGTAAATCTATGGCTTTGTTGCTACCAGAATCGCACGTCTCGGTGCAGGGTGACCTTCAACCGTTTTACTTGGATCGTTCGGATCGAGGTAATCTGGAAGAGAGTTGTGTGTCATCCATTCTGTGGTGCGTTGTTCACCAATTGTCGTGACATTTTCGTCAACGATTCGTACGTCTTCAAAACCAACTTGTTCTAGCCAGCGTTTCAGTGCGCGAGCTGAAGGGAAGAAGTAGACGTTTCTCATTTGCGCGTAACGGTCAACCGGAACTAATACTGCGTTCTCATCGCCTTCAATCACCAAGGTTTCAAGAACCAGTTCACCGCCAGACACCAATTGGTCTTTCAGTTGAATCAAGTGGTCCAGTGGTGAACGACGATGGTAAAGCACGCCCATGCTGAATACCGTGTCGTAGGCTTCTAGCTTTGGGAGCTGCTCAATACCTAGAGGTAATAGGTGAGCTCGTTGGTCATCGCCCATCAACTTACGAATTGCTTCAAACTGAACCAAGAATAGGTGGGAAGGATCGATACCAACCGTTAAGCGAGCACCTTCACCCAGCATGCGCCACATGTGGTAACCATTGCCACAACCTACATCGAGAACCGAACGGTTTTTTAATGGAGATATATGTGGAAGCACACGATCCCATTTCCAGTCACTGCGCCACTCTGTATCGATATGAATGTCGTGAACCGTATAAGGACCTTTTCTCCACGGGTGGAAAGTCTTCAATAAGCTTTCTAGCTTTTTCAGTTCGCCTGTGTGGTATGGCGTAGAACTACCAATCGTCACTGAATTTTTCAGGTCAACTTGATCTGGCACGTCTTGTGGAATCTTGTTTAGTGCACGTAGCCAGCGGTCAAAGTCACCGTGCTCTGCATTTTGCCAATCGGTCAGTTGCTGTGGCAGGACATTTAGCCACGGCTGAAGGCGAGTATCTTGGGCAATAAGTTGATAAAAATTGGCAAAATTAAACATAGGTTTTCACTGAGTTGGTGGTGTAGAAATTAAATTTGTCACTCCATTAAGAGTGTGGACAAACATGCTAGGGAATCTCGTTTATCGTGTTTGATAAGAGATCCCCAATTCGTTTGTTCCTCGCTCTTGAGGATGACATTTTAGTACGTGCTAACGGTGTCGCGACGGTTACGTAATCTAAAATGTTTACTTTATCGCGAACATTGAACCAAAGTTGAAACATTGGAACCAGACTTCGCTGCTTGAGAAGCCAATCTTATCAAATCGCTCTCTGTGAACAGGGATCGAATCCGGGCGCATCACGTTTTCAATTGCGCTACGTTTCTGACTTACTTCTAGCTCGCTGTACCCGTTAGCACGTTTGAAATCATGGTGCAGGTCGATAAGCAGTTCATTTGAGCTTTCATCTTCGAATACGTATTTTTCTGACAGGATTAAGATCCCGCCTGGGCGCAAGCCAGCATGAATTTTCTCAAGCAGAGCGTATCGATCGTCTGGAGAAAGAAATTGCAGCGTAAAGTTAAGCACCACAACAGAAGCGTCTTTGATTTCCACTTCACGGATGTCGGCTTCAATCACTTCTACCGGTGTGTCACTGCGGTAAGCATTAACGTGCAATTTGCAGCGCTCAACCATGGCTTCTGAATTATCGATCGCGAAAATCGTGCAGCCTTCTTGCTGAATGTGACGACGCATAGAAAGTGTCGCAGCACCAAGCGAGCAGCCAAGGTCGTAAATATTTGAGTGTGGCTTTACAAAGCGCTCAGCCAGCATGCCGATTGCAGAGATGATATTGCTATAGCCAGGCACCGAACGTTGAATCATATCCGGAAATACTTCAGCAACCCTTGCATCAAAGGTGAAGTCTCCAATTTTATCAATAGGAGCGGAAAAGATATTGTCTGTGTTGCTCATAGCATTCTCTCTCGACAGTCAGCGTTATTGGTATAAAACTCGTACCAAATAAAAGGGGGCGTATTTTACGAAAAAATAGGACTGCTGTCACGAAAACTCAGATTACAGTTGAGGATTACTGTTGTACGTACAAGAAGCCTTAAAACATCGAGATTTGATGATTGCCTTTCTGAGCTGGAAATTGTTCCAAGTTGGGCAGTAATAATGATGTATTTTCAGAGACTTGCTTTTGTAGCCTCTTATAAATAGCAATCGCAAGTTCAGGTGCGTGGTTATTGTCTGGGGTGTGGATCATTAAATAGGGCTGCTTGCCTTCATTAAGCCAGTTTGGGATTTTGGCAAACCAAGGCTTAAAAAACTCAATATTAGGTTCTTGGTCTGGGTGACCAATAAATCGAATCATCGGGTTATTGGCGGTAGCAATTGCATGAACAGGAACACGCGGTTTTTTCTGATGCGCATCGATCACCGCTTCTGTGGTGGGTGGCGCAGAGAAAACGGGGCGGCTGTCCATAATGATGCGATTGATGCCTTCCTCAACCAGCCATTGGTTGAAGCGTTTTTCCGCATCGCCCTTATCAAAGAAACCTAAGTGTCGAACTTCGACGCCAAGCTGCATATCTTTTGGGAATAAGGTGCAAAACTTTTGTAGGGCAGGCAGCATGCTGGGCTCAAAACTGTGCGGCAGCTGAATCGTCCATTGACCAATACGGTCATGCAGTGGCGACATCGTCATCAAGAACTCTTTGAGTTCGGCTTGGCAGTGTCTCAGTTGTTGCTGGTGGGTGATGAATTTGGGCAATTTGAAGGTGAACTTGAAATCATCGTGACTGGCGGCTTTCCAATTGTGAACGGTAGACATACTTGGCGTAGCGTAAAAGGTGGTGTTGCCCTCAACGGTATGGAAAACTTGGGTGTATTTTTCCAAGCGTTCGGCAGGCTTGGTGCCTTTACCGTAGAACTGACTTTGCCACTCAGAATGAGACCACATAGTTAATCCAAGTCTTAGAGGTAAAGTTTCTGTTGTTATTACACGATTATCCATCTATTACACCGTTATCCATCACGCCATCAGTCATTACAAAAAGTTTTTGGGTTGAAACGAAAATCTACTTTACGAGAGTTTTGCTGATTAAGGTACTTTCGAGATATAATTATCGCAATTTTTTCGGTTTTGATGAATCTTTGCGCACTTGATGGGCTAAAAAGCAGCAAAGCCAGATAAAACACAATAAATTCGAATGTGGAAGGTCGATTTTAAGCGAGTTTCCGCGTATAAATGTTCCTTTGCTCTGTTGTGTGGAATGACCACTGACAGCTTGGAAATTAGTAAATAATTAAGAGATTGGGAAATTCATTATGCGTACCCATTACTGTGGTAACCTGAACAAGTCCCTGGCGGGACAAACTGTAGAATTGTGCGGCTGGGTAAACCGTCGCCGTGATTTAGGCGGTCTTATCTTTATTGATATGCGTGATCGTGAAGGCATCGTTCAGGTTGTTGTCGATCCAGATATGAAAGATATCTTCCCGATCGCTAACCAACTGCGTAATGAATTCTGTATCAAGTTTACTGGTGAAGTACGAGTTCGTCCGGACAGCCAAGTAAATAAAGACATGGCTACTGGTGAAGTAGAACTTTACGCGACGGGTCTAGAGATCATTAACCGTTCAGAAGCGCTTCCACTAGACTTCAACCAAACGAACTCTGAAGAGCAGCGTCTTAAGTACCGTTACATCGATCTTCGTCGTCCAGAAATGAGCGACCGTATTAAGCTTCGTGCACGTGCTTCTAGCTTCGTTCGTCGTTTCCTAGATGAGAACTTATTCCTAGACATCGAAACGCCAGTACTAACGAAAGCGACACCAGAAGGTGCTCGTGACTACCTAGTACCAAGCCGTGTTCACAAAGGTAGCTTCTACGCACTTCCTCAATCTCCTCAGCTTTTCAAGCAACTGCTGATGATGTCTGGTTTTGACCGTTACTACCAAATCGTTAAATGTTTCCGTGATGAAGATTTACGTGCTGACCGTCAGCCTGAATTTACTCAAATCGATATCGAAACATCTTTCATGACTTCTCAAGAAGTACGTAACGTGACTGAGAAGCTTGTTCACGATATGTGGAAAGAACTTCTAGATGTTGAACTAGGTCAATTCCCAGTAATGCCTTTCTCTGAAGCGATTCGTCGTTTCGGTTCTGATAAGCCAGATCTACGTAACCCACTAGAGCTAGTTGACGTTGCTGACTTGGTTAAAGATGTTGAATTCAAGGTATTCTCTGGCCCAGCTAACGACGAAAAAGGTCGTGTAGCAGTTATCCGTGTTCCAGGTGGTGCTAAGCTAACTCGTAAGCAAATCGACGGCTACGCTGAACATGTAAACATCTACGGCGCGAAAGGCCTAGCTTGGATGAAGGTTAACGACCGTGCTGCAGGCATGGAAGGTATTCAATCTCCAGTTGCTAAATTCCTAAGCGAAGACGTAATCAACGGTATTCTAGATCGTACTCAAGCTGAATCTGGCGATATCATTCTGTTCGGCGCAGACAAAGCGGGCATCGTTGCTGAAGCAATGGGCGCACTTCGTCTTAAACTAGGTACGGATCTAGAGCTAACAGACACATCTGCATGGGCTCCACTGTGGGTTGTTGACTTCCCAATGTTCGAAGAAGACGGCGAAGGTAACCTACACGCAATGCACCACCCATTCACATCACCACTAGGTGTGAACGCAGAAGAGCTAAAAGCGAACCCAGCAGCAGCAAATTCTGATGCATACGACATGGTAATCAACGGCTACGAAGTAGGAGGCGGTTCTGTACGTATCCACAACGCAGAAATGCAAACAGCGGTATTTGGTATCCTAGGTATCGAAGCACAAGAGCAACAAGAGAAGTTCGGCTTCCTACTTGAAGCGCTTAAGTACGGCACGCCACCGCACGCTGGTCTAGCATTCGGTCTTGACCGTCTAGCAATGCTGCTTTGTGGTACTGAGAACATCCGTGACGTTATCGCATTTCCGAAAACAACAGCTGCAGCATGTCTACTAACAGACGCGCCAAGCCTAGCGAACCCAGCATCACTGGAAGAGCTAGCAATCGCAGTTAAACTAGCGAAGAAAGAAGACTAATCAAGCGATTAGCCTAACTTTCTACTGAAGCTTTGAGTTTTCGATAGAGCTAAATTTTGTAGTAGAACAATAAAATGCCCGTTAATTTGACGGGCATTTTTTTTTGCGTTCGATATACTAAGCTCATAAAGCATGTATAAATAATCAGTATTTGAAGTTATGTCTATTATCTTAGGGATTGACCCTGGCTCACGCATTACCGGTTACGGCGTGATTCGTCAAAATGGTCGCCATCTATATTACTTAGGTAGCGGTTGTATTCGCACCTCTGAAAAAGACCTGCCGGGCCGACTCAAACAAATCTACGCCGGTGTGAGCGAAATCATCACTCAGTTTCAACCGGATGTGTTTGCGATAGAACAGGTCTTCATGGCGAAGAATGCGGATTCTGCACTTAAGCTGGGACAAGCGCGTGGCAGTGCGATAGTGGCAGCGGTAAATGCTGATCTCCCCGTTCATGAATATGCGGCTCGTCTAATCAAACAAGCGGTGACAGGCAATGGTGGTGCAGATAAGTCGATGGTTCAGAACATGGTGATGAGCATGCTTAAGTTACCCGCTAAACCACAGGCCGATGCTGCCGATGCTCTAGGCGTAGCGATCACTCACGCCAACACCAATAAAACCTTGGTAGCTCTTGCTGGTAAAGCGACAGGCGCGAGAAAAGGGCGCTACCGTTAATCCCATCCCTCTATTTTCTAATAGCTTGCATTACATGAGCCTTACGCCTCGTTTGGCTCAGTTCAAAACAATACGCCCCTAAATCCTTGATGAAATGAGATCTTTCGAACACAAACAAATAATAACATTGCGCATCATTTAACATTTTATTAACATTGGTTAGAGGTCTAACAAGTTAATCAAGGATGATCACTGATGAACCCTATCAAGCTGTGGCGCGCGTTGTTTCTACCCAAAAGTAATGGGTGGAGTAACAACCAAGTCAGACAAGCCGATATCTTATTACTCTTTACCTTTATCGCCTTCTTTGTGGGTGTCTACAGCTTAATTAAATGGACAAAGCACGAAGAGCAACTTCTGATCACCACATCTGTATTCCTTATCGTGTTTGAACTGATCTCCGCACTGCTGTTGCGTGTTACCAGTAAACCCAGCCTTGCACTTAGCTTTGGTTTTGTCGGGATGGCAGTACACGCGTTGAACATCATCTACCAAAGCGGTGGTGTGGTGGCGTCAACACAGGCTTATTGGGTGCCTTTGTTAGTGGTCGCTTTTTTCTTGTCGGGAACTCGAATTGTCGCCCTTGTATGGAGTGGGTTAGTGATTGGCGTTTCTTTGGTGATGACTTCAGCTCATCTTGATGGCTTTGAATTTCCGCAGTTAGTACTTACTCCGGAAGCGGTGGTGGTTGAAACATGGTCTGGTGTGATCATGCCGCTGGTGGTGATTTGCATTGCTCAAGCGTTTACCGCTAAGCAAAAAGAGGTGGCGATTGAAATGGCAGAAGATGCGATCTCGGAAAGCCAACAGATTGCCAATCAAGCGACGCAAAGTGAAGGTCGACTTTCTATTGTCCTAGACCAAGCTAACTCAAACTCTGAAAGCTTACAGGGCGTATCTGTCCATTTAGATCAGCAGTCTCAAGACCTGCATGCTCAAGTTGAAGTGTTGAACATCAATTGCGAATCTCAGGCGAGTGCAGCAGAACAGATGAGCCAACAACTGCATCAAATGACTCAAGGCATCGAAGAATCTAATTCATTTGTGGGTGAGCTAAAAGAGCGCAGCGAAGCGGTCGGAATGAAAGCGCAAAAGAGCTCAGAATCACTAGAAGCCTCAACCAGTGCAATCAGCCAGATCATTCAAAGTAATCAAGAAATCATGAAAGTCGCTGATTTGATTACCTCGGTTGCCGAGCAAACCAACCTATTAGCACTCAATGCAGCTATAGAAGCGGCTCGTGCCGGTGAGCAAGGACGAGGTTTTGCGGTAGTTGCAGACCAAGTGAGAGAGCTATCGGCGAAAAGCAGCCATTCCGCGATAGAAATTCGAACCTTATTAGACCGAAGTAAAGAAGAAGTGGAACATGGCAGAGCCATCATTGAAACTACGGCCAATGAAATGAACGGCATTATCTCTGAGGTGCAAACCATCTCGACCGATGTTAATCAGCTCACCAATATTATGGCGATGCAGATGAGCTCATTGAAAGAACTCGATCTCGCCAGTTCAGAAGTGGCGCAGAGCGTTGCAGAAACCAAATCCGTGTCAAGTTTAGTCGCTAATTATGGTTCTGAACTGACCGGGCATGTCACCTCAGTAAAAGAACTGGTCGAAGGCTTAAACAGCGTGGTTTCCCAAGCTAAGCAAGCTTAAATAAATCATCCTAATAAACACAAAGAACTGGATAAGCATCCAGTTCTTTTATATTCTGTCCCTCAAATTATATTCCATCAAGAGAGTGAATTGTGATCGGACGTCTACGCGGTACATTAATAGAAAAACAGCCACCAGAATTACTAATCGAAGTGAGTGGCGTTGGCTATGAAGTTCAAATGCCAATGAGCTGTTTTTACGAATTACCAAACGTGGGCGAAGAGGCAATCATCTACACGCACTTTGTTGTACGTGAAGATGCGCAGCTACTTTATGGTTTTAACACGGTTAAAGAGCGTGCGCTGTTCCGTGAAGTGATCAAAGCGAACGGTGTGGGCCCTAAGCTAGGCCTTGGCATTCTTTCAGGCATGACGGCTAGCCAGTTTGTTCAAAGTGTTGAACGTGAAGACATCTCGACGCTGGTTAAACTTCCGGGTGTGGGTAAGAAAACCGCTGAACGTCTGGTTGTTGAAATGAAAGACCGCCTGAAAGGGTGGGGCGCGGGTGACTTGTTTACTCCAGCGACAGATGCAGCTCCGATTGATTCTATGCCAACCGTTCACGACGCGGAAGAAGAAGCGGTAAGTGCGCTACTTGCATTAGGCTACAAGCCGACTCAAGCTTCCAAGGTGGTTTCTCAAGTGGCTAAAGATGGCATGACCAGCGAACAGTTGATTCGCGAAGCTCTGAAATCGATGGTTTAATACCCAATATACTTGTTCGACAAAATAGACTCATTCACTTTGCCTTTACACAGAGTCAAGAAGCGCAGAGTCAACAAGAGCATAGTTAGGAATAACAGAATTTATGATTGAAGCCGATCGCCTGATTGCACCGGATAACCCAGTATTCAAAGATGAAGATGTCATTGATCGTGCAATACGCCCTAAAGCACTGGCTGACTATCAAGGTCAGGATCACGTTCGTGGCCAGATGGAGATTTTCATCAAAGCGGCACAACTGCGTAACGAGGCGCTCGACCATCTGTTGATATTTGGCCCTCCAGGCTTGGGTAAAACCACGTTGGCGAACATTGTTGCCAATGAGATGGATGTCAACATTCGTACGACTTCAGGCCCTGTTCTAGAAAAAGCAGGCGACCTAGCGGCGTTACTGACCAATCTCGAAGAAAATGATGTCCTGTTCATTGATGAGATTCACCGTTTAAGCCCTGTGGTTGAAGAGGTGTTGTACCCTGCAATGGAAGACTACCAATTAGATATCATGATTGGTGAAGGCCCAGCGGCACGCTCTATCAAGATTGACCTTCCTCCTTTTACTTTGATTGGCGCAACCACTCGTGCTGGCTCACTGACATCGCCGTTACGTGACCGTTTTGGTATTACTCAGCGTCTTGAGTACTACAAGGTTGAAGATCTACAAAACATCGTTCAGCGCAGTGCAGATTGCCTTGGTCTTTCTATGGAGTCCGAAGGGGCGCTAGAAGTTGCTCGCCGAGCTCGTGGTACGCCACGTATTGCTAACCGTCTACTGCGCCGTGTTCGTGATTATGCGGAAGTAAAAGGCGACGGGCATATTTGTCCGGAGGTTGCTGACAAAGCGCTAAACATGTTGGATGTCGATGCTAAAGGTTTCGACTACATGGATAGAAAGCTTCTGCTGGCGATTATGGAGAAGTTTGGTGGTGGTCCGGTAGGTATCGACAACATGGCTGCCGCGATTGGTGAAGAGAGAGACACTATTGAAGATGTGTTAGAACCTTACTTGATTCAACAAGGTTACCTTCAAAGGACGCCAAGAGGTCGAATCGCGACCGACAGAGCGTATTTACACTTTGGAATAGATAAACCCTCCAATCGTTAAATTATTCATTTTTAAAGATCCCAGTTGCATAAGCGCTGGGTTTTTTTGCTTTTTACTGAATAACAACTCTTTGAGCGAGTCGATAAAAAGATCGAAAAGGGAGCTTCAAAAATGGAAACTTTGATTTCAGGTTTGATTTAGATAACAGGAAATGAAATAAGTTGTCATATTTTTTGTTAATACTTTATAGGTAGTTGTAATTCGGATGTTGAGGCGGTGCTGAGCATTTGTCACAGATATCATGCGCTGTTATTAAGACAAGCATAATTGGTGTGATTTTAATCATAATTGTACAAAAATAACTCTAATTTGCTCGAATAAATTTGATACAAATCAACGCAGGGTTCTCCCATAAACCTTTTGAAACATACTGATTTTACCAGTAATATTAGCGCCAGCTATATTAGCTCATGCTTAACAATAATCTAACTATAACGGTACGTTTTTGCTACAAATTTCAACTTGTAATAACAATTACATAAATTGTTTTAACATGGATTTTTGCGGTGAATAATCACACAAGTGTCATTCAGCCGACACAAAGGAGTTACCATGATTGATGTTGTTGATCTGTCGCGATTGCAGTTTGCATTTACAGCGATGTATCACTTCCTATTTGTTCCACTGACTTTAGGTATGGCATTTCTACTTGCCATTATGGAGTCAGTTTATGTAATGACTGGCAAGCAAATTTACAAGGACATGACCAAGTTCTGGGGTAAATTGTTTGGTATTAACTTTGCTCTTGGTGTAGCGACAGGCTTAACCATGGAGTTCCAGTTTGGTACTAACTGGTCTTACTATTCTCACTATGTTGGCGACATTTTTGGTGCTCCGCTAGCTATCGAAGCGCTTGTTGCATTCTTCCTAGAGTCTACTTTTGTTGGCCTATTCTTCTTCGGTTGGGACAGACTGTCAAAGCGTCAGCACTTAGCGGTAACTTGGTTAGTAGCACTTGGCTCTAACTTCTCTGCGCTTTGGATCTTGGTAGCAAACGGCTGGATGCAAAACCCAGTGGGTGCGGAATTTAACTTTGAAACTATGCGTATGGAAATGGTGAGCTTCGCTGAAGTTGTACTAAACCCAGTAGCACAAGTTAAATTCGTACACACA
The DNA here is from genome assembly GCF_041467395.1 of Vibrio sp. 10N.247.310.98. Taxonomy (NCBI): domain Bacteria; kingdom Pseudomonadati; phylum Pseudomonadota; class Gammaproteobacteria; order Vibrionales; family Vibrionaceae; genus Vibrio; species Vibrio sp. 10N.247.310.98. The sequence continues at coordinate 40,807 of NZ_JBFSUL010000023.1, forward strand.
GTAGCTTCTGGTTACACAACGGGTGCAATGTTCATCCTTGGTATCAGCTCATACTACATTCTTAAAGGTCGTGACCTTGCCTTTGCTCGTCGCTCTTTCGCGATTGCAGCGTCTTTCGGTATGGCGGCGATCTTGTCAGTAATCGTACTAGGTGATGAATCTGGTTACGAGCTTGGTGAAGTTCAAAAAGTGAAGCTCGCTGCTGTAGAAGCGGAATGGCACACTGAAGAAGCACCAGCCGCATTTACTGTTTTTGGTATTCCAAACCAAGAGACAATGAATACTGACTACGCAATTAAAATTCCTTACGTAATGGGTATCATCGCAACGCGTTCGCTTGATACTGAAGTAACGGGCCTACGTGACCTACGTGATGACCACGTTGATCGTATCCGTACTGGTATGTACGCGTACGAGCTGCTTGAAAAGCTACGTGCAGGCGATAAGTCTGAAGAAAACATGGCTGCGTTCGACGAAGTGAAAGGTGACCTAGGTTACGGCTTGCTTCTTAAGCGCTACACAGACGACGTTGTTGATGCAACTGAAGACCAAATCCAAATGGCTGCGGATGATTCTATCCCAACAGTTTGGCCTCTATTCTGGTCATTCCGTCTGATGGTTGCTTGTGGCTTCATCATGCTGTTTGTATTCGGTGCTGCGTTTGTTCAAACGTGTCGTCAGAAAATCGAACAGAAACCATGGGTACTTAAAGCTGCGCTATTCTCAATCCCACTTCCTTGGATTGCGATTGAAGCAGGTTGGTTCGTTGCTGAGTTTGGTCGTCAACCATGGGCGGTTGGTGAAATCCTACCGGTTAACGTTGCTGCATCAGCACTGACTATTGAACAGCTTTGGACTTCTCTATTCGCTATCCTGGCACTTTACACAGTGTTCTTGATTGCTGAAGTTTACCTAATGCTGAAATTCGCACGTAAAGGTCCAAGTAGCTTGAAGACAGGCCGTTACCACTTCGAACAAAACGATAACTCTGTTGAAGACAAAGTTAGCCGTTCAGTTGAAGTATAAGTGAGGGAATATTATGTTTGATTACGAAAGCTTACGACTTATTTGGTGGGTATTGATCGGTGTTCTACTGGTTGGTTTCGCCGTAACTGATGGCTTTGATATGGGTGTTGCCGCTCTGTCACCTGTTATCGGTAAGAGCGACACTGAACGTCGTATTATGCTAAACACGATTGCCCCTCACTGGGATGGTAACCAAGTTTGGCTTATCACTGCGGGTGGTGCATTGTTTGCTGCATGGCCACTGGTTTACGCAACGTCGTTTTCTGGCTTCTACTTCGCAATGTACGCGACGTTAGCAGCGCTTTGGTTACGTCCACTTGCACTTGACTACCGCTCTAAGATCGAAGATCCAAAATGGCGCAAAACTTGGGACTATGCACTTTGCTTTAGTGGCGCAGTACCACCAATCATTTTCGGTGTGGCATTTGGTAACCTACTACAAGGTGTTCCATTTGAACTGAACGAATTTATGATGTCTAAGTACCATGGTACGTTCTTCGCTCTGCTTAACCCATTTGCATTGCTTTGTGGTGTGTTGGCTCTGATGTTGTTCGTGATGCAAGGTGCAACATGGCTTCAAATGAAGACAACAGAAGCGCTGCACGCTCGTGCTCGTAACGTTGCTCAGATCACTGGCCTAATTGCTATTGCTCTATTCGTTATTGGTGGTTTCTGGGTTCAATCTATCGAAGGCTATGTAATTACGAGCACTATCGATACGTTTGCTGACTCAAACCCACTAAACAAAGAAGTATCACTTCAAGTGGGTGCTTGGATGACAAACTTCGAAACTTATCCAGCAATGTGGGCTGCGCCGATCCTTGGTGTAGCAATGCCACTGCTTGCTGTGATTGCATCTCGCTTTGAGCGTGGTGGTTTCGCATTCTTGTTCTCAAGCCTATCGAACGCTGGTGTTATTCTAACGGCTGGTTTTGCAATGTTCCCATTCGTAATGCCATCAAGCCTGAACCCTAACCAAAGCTTGACTATGTGGGATTCAACAGCGAGTGAGCTAACGCTTGGTCTTATGACTGTCGTTGCGGCGGTAATGGTTCCTGTGATTCTTGGCTACACAACTTGGACATACTACAAAATGTTCGGTCGTCTAGATAAGAAACACATCGAAGATAACGACGTTTCAGCTTACTAAGCTAGAAGTGAAATAACTTAGGAGAAATTTTATGTGGTATTTCGCATGGATTTTGGGTGTACTTCTAGCATGTGCATTCGGCATCATCAATGCTCTATGGCTAGAGCATTCAGAAATGATGGACAAAGACAGTGAGTAATCTCGCAGAGCAAATCGCTAAGCTGCATCAACCAATGGATAAGACTCTGCTTAGAGCCTTAGCCCTAGTATTGGGTTTCATGCATGTGGGTTTAGTGATGTGGGATCCTGAAGCGTATGCGACAAGCATCGGTGGCTTTAACGCGATCATCGGACCAATGTTTATTTGGGCAGTATGCTCAAGCATGGTTTACGGTATCGGATTTAAGCCAAGAGCTTGGATGTGGCAGCTACTGTTTAGCCCATATGTTTCACTCACAATTTTGCTCTACCTAACGGTGCTGCGCCTTCTATAAAAGGCAAAGGATTTAGGTTCATAACAACGTGAGCCTTTATACTTGTTGGGTTTTTAGCCAAAAAGAGGTCATCTTATACAGATGGCCTTTTTTTCGTCTCTCAAATCAAAAAATTCACAGCGATATACTATTAATGATAAGGAGTTAGGTTATAGTGAGATCTTTATCGTTTTGGATTGTGGTAGCAAATTGCAGGGATTATCTAAGCTATTTACGTGGCCAGTGACTGTGTATTACGAAGACACCGATGCGGGTGGCGTTGTATACCATTCAAACTATCTTAAGTTTTTCGAACGCGCTCGAACTGAGATGTTGCGCTCAATTGGCGTTTCTCAGCAAGTATTGTTAGAACAAAACATCGGTTTTGTAGTCCGACATATGGACATTGATTTTATTCAAGGCGCGCGTCTTGATGATTCTTTACAAGTCATTACAAATATTTACGAGTTGAAGCGAGCTACCTTGGTCTTCTGTCAAGAGATCGTAAATCCTGATGGCAAGGCATTGTGTAAAGCAATGGTTAAGGTAGCATGTATCGATAATCAAAAAATGAAACCCAAAGCAATGCCAACATTTATTCTCACGGAGCTAACGAATAGTGACTGCTGAAATCTCAATCTTAGGCCTAATTTTAGAAGCTAGTTTACTAGTTAAGATGGTCATGCTGACTCTTATGGGCATGTCTGTTGTTTCTTGGGCGATGATCATAAAAAGAAGTAAAGTGTTATCTCAAGCTTCTAAACAAACAGAAGTGTTTGAAGACAAATTTTGGTCAGGCGTTGATCTTGCAAAACTGTACCAAGAGAGCAACAAACGCAAAGACGAGCTTTCTGGTACTGAAGAAATTTTCTACGCAGGCTTTACTGAGTTCGCTCGCCTTCGTAAATCGAATGCAACATCACCTGACTTCATTATGGAAGGCACTGGCCGTGCGATGCGCGTTGCCGTTGCTCGTGAGGTTGATGAACTAGAAACTAACTTACCTTTCTTGGCGACCGTTGGCTCTATCAGCCCATACATCGGCCTATTTGGTACGGTTTGGGGCATCATGCACTCATTCATCGCATTAGGTGAAGTGAAGCAAGCGACGCTCGCAATGGTTGCTCCTGGTATTGCAGAAGCACTGATCGCAACAGCAATGGGTCTATTCGCTGCGATTCCAGCGGTAATGGCGTACAACCGCTTCAGCAGCCGAGTAGGCAAGCTAGAACACAACTACGCGACTTTCTCTGAAGAGTTTCACAGTATTCTTCACCGTCAAGCGATGGCTGGCAGGGAATAATAGATGGCTGGATACCAACCTAAAAAACGCAAAATGACAGCAGAGATTAACGTTGTACCTTACATCGACGTTATGCTTGTTTTGCTGATCATTTTTATGGTGACTTCGCCGTTTGTTACTCAAGGCGTTGACGTTGAATTGCCTCAGGCTTCAACGGCTAAATCGGCACAAGACCTACTGGGTGACGACAATGCAAGTTTCATCATCGTTGAAGTGAACAAAGACGGTGAACTTGGCTTGAGCGTTAATGACGAAGAAGTACAGCGTGGCTTATCAATGGAAGATATTATCGTCCGTGTGAAAGCCGAGTTGTCTCTGAAGCCAAACTCTCCAGTGGCGGTTGGTGGTGATGCCGCAACGCCATACGCTGAAGTGGTTTTATTACTTGATGAATTAAGCCGTGCAGGTGTGCCAAAGGTTGGCCTTTTAACGGATATAAGGGAATAGCTCCGTAGCATTCATGAAAGCGAATAATAAAAAATCCAATAATTTCAGATCACCGCTTCTTATTTCTCTTGGGCTGCACGTCATTTTATTCGTTGCGCTCATTTGGGGGGCGGATTTCACGATGTCAGAGCCAAAGCCTACAGGGCAGATGGTTCAAGCAGTGGTGATTGATCCTCAGTTGGTTCGCCAGCAAGCTCAACAGATTCGTCAACAAAGAGAAGCGGCAAGCAAGAAAGAGCAAGAGCGTCTTGACAAACTAAGACGTGAAAGCGAACGACTTGAAAAGAATCGTAAAGCTGAAGAAGAAAATATTCGCAAGCTAAAAGAACAGCAAGCGAAAGAAGCTAAAGCAACTCGTGAAGCTGAAAAGCGTCGAGTTGAGAAAGAGAAACAACGCAAAGCTGAAGAAGCGCGTTTACAGCAAGAGCAAAAGAAAGCCGCTAAAGCCGAAGCTGACCGTAAGCTAAAAGAAGCTGCGTTAGTGAAAGCCGAGAACGAGCGTAAAGCCAAAGAAGCGGCAATCGCAAAAGCTGAACAAGAACGCGTGGCAAAAGAAAAAGCAGCGAAAGAGGCAGCAGACAAAGCTCGTAAAGAGAAAGAAGCCGCTGAACTCGCGGAAAAGCAACGCATAGCGAAAGAGAAAGAAGCGGCAGCCGCAGCAGAGAAAGCCCGTAAGGCAAAAGAAGCTGCAGCAAAAGCAGAAAAAGAGCGTAAACAACAAGAAGCCGCATTGAACGATATCTTTGCTGGGCTTGAAACGGAAGCGACTCAAAACTCTTCAGCAAGACAACAATTTATCACTGATGAAGCGCAACGTTACGGGGCTATCTATACCCAACTGATTCAACAGAACCTGTTGTTAGAAGACAGCTATCGAGGACGCTCATGTCGAGTGAACCTTAAGCTGATTCCAACGGGCTCTAACGCGATATTGGGTAGTTTGAGTATCTTAGATGGCGATAGCCGTTTATGTGCAGCAACCAAGCGTGCGGTGGCACAAGTACAATCTTACCCGTTGCCTAAAGACCCAGACATTGTGAACTCACTGAAAGACATTAACTTAACTGTATCACCAGAGTAAAAGGACGAACTTGTGTTAAAGAAACTATTACTGAGTTTTGTTTTCTTAATAGCTACAAGCAGCCAGTTTGCACATGCAGCGCTGGAGCTGGTTATTACAGACGGTATTAACTCTGCAAGACCTATCGCTATTGTACCTTTCCGTTGGGAAGGCTCAGAGCCATTGCCACACGATGTATCAGCGGTTATCGCTTCTGACTTACAGCGCAGTGGTAAATTCAGCCCAGTTGCGACAAGCAAAATGCCTCAAACGCCTTACAGCGAAACTGAGGTTAACTTTGATGCTTGGACTAACCTAGGTGTTGACTCATTGCTTACCGGTAGTATCACTAAAAATGCCGAAGGGCAGTATGTGGTGAATTACCAATTGATCGACATTGTTCGTGGTCAACTGACCAAAGGACAAAGTCGTGCGCTGAGTGATGAAGGCCAATTAGTGCTTTCTAAAGATCACGTTCTATTCAATAAGAAGGCTACGGTTCCTGGTAATCGCTTGAGAGAGTACGCACACCGTATCTCAGACCTAGTGTATGAAGAGCTAACTGGTGAGAAAGGCGCGTTCTTAACTCGTATCTCTTACGTGGTAGTGAACGATAAAGACAAGTACCCGTATCAACTTCGTGTTGCTGACTACGATGGCTTTAACGAGCGTTTAGTACTTCGTTCTAAGCAGCCTCTCATGTCTCCAGCATGGTCACCAGACGGCAAAAAGCTAGCTTATGTGAGCTTCCAGAATGGCCAAGCTGAAATATTCATCATGAATATTTACACGGGTGAACGTGAGAAAGTGACGTCATACCCTCGTCACAATGGTGCGCCAAGATTCTCGCCAGATGGTAAAACATTGGCATTGGTATTGTCGAAAACGGGCAGCCTTCAGGTGTACACACTTGACCTTGCTAGCCGTAAGCTGACTCAAATTACCCGCGGCCGTTCGAATAATACTGAACCATTCTGGCACCCAGATGGCAAGTCTCTTATTTTCACATCGGATCGTGGTGGTAAACCACAGATTTATAATGTAAATTTGTCCAATAATTCGACTTCTCGTATTACTTGGCAAGGTAGCCAAAACTTAGGTGGCCAGATCACTCCTGATGGTCGATTCATGATCATGGTGAATCGCAGCAACTCAGGTTTTAACTTGGCTAAGCAAGATTTGGAAACCGGTGCGGTTCAGGTACTAACAAAAACATTGTTAGATGAGTCTCCAAGTATTGCACCGAATGGAGGTATGGTTATCTATAGCTCTATTTACAACAAAACAAATGTACTATCGATGGTTTCTATCGATGGACGTTTTAAAGCTAGATTACCGGCAACTAACGGACGCGTAAGAGCGCCTGCATGGTCACCGTTCCTCTAGGGAAAATTACATATTCTTTTAGCTATTGATAGTGTTAACTATTGTGGCATTTAACTATCTATAGCACTCTTAGTCGCTGTAGAAACTAAGTTTGATAACGTAAGGAAAAAAAGATGCAACTTAACAAAGTTCTTAAAGGCTTGATGATTGCACTACCAGTGATGGCAGTAACGGCATGTAGCTCAACTGATGAAGCAACATCTGCAACATCTGGTACTGAAAGCAACCAAACAACTTCAGGTTCAGAAGGCAATGTAGACACAACTGTTGTAACGCCAATTGACGCTAACGGTCAACTGTCTGAGCAAGAGCTTAAAGAGCAAGCGCTACGTGAAACTCAAACAATCTACTTCGCATTCGATAACTCTACTATCGCTGGCGATTACGAAGAAATGCTAGCAGCTCACGCAGCATACCTAGTTAAGAACGTTGACATGAACGTTACTATCGAAGGTCACGCTGATGAGCGCGGTACTCCTGAGTACAACATCGCACTTGGCGAGCGTCGTGCACAAGCTGTAGCGAAATACCTACAAGCTCTAGGTGTTCAAGCTGACCAAATCTCTATCGTAAGCTACGGTGAAGAGAAGCCACTTCTTCTAGGTCAATCTGAAGATGTGTACGCTAAAAACCGTCGCGCAGTACTAGTTTACTAATTTTAGTAGACTATATAATTGAGGAATTGCCTCATGTTCAGTAACACAAAGCGAGTCATTTTGCTTTCGTTACTGGCAAGTGCAGCGAACACCGCGTTCGCTGCACCAGCTCCAGTATCCGATCTCAATAGCACCGCAACCCATTCATCATCTTCCTCTCGATCAGCATCTAACGAATCAGATATTGAGCGTTTAGAGCGCCTGCTTCAAAATCGCAATCTCGTTCAGCTTCAAATGCAACAGCAAATCGACGACATGGCACTGGAGATCAGTGAACTTCGTGGTGAGCTGGAACGAAACAGCTACGATATGAAGCAAATGCTAGAGCGTCAGCGTGAACTGTTCATTGAACTGGATCGCGTAAGAGGCGAGGTGAAAGCAGCAGGAATAGCAACGGTAGCAGTGGCGGCGAGCGAAGGCTCTAAAGACGCTTCTGGTACGTTCAGTACTGATGTGGATGAGCAAACTGCTTATCAAAATGCTGTAGATATGATTCTAAAGCAACGAGACTACACGGGTGCTATCGCTGCATTCCAAAAGTTTCAAAAAGACTTCCCAGATTCTACCTTCACACCTAACTCACATTACTGGTTAGGTCAGCTTTATTTCGCTAAGAAGCAAGATAAAGAAGCCGTGAAGAGCTTCGCTGCTGTTGTGTCGTACAAAGACTCAAACAAGCGAGCAGATGCACTGGTTAAGCTTGGTGACATAGCAGCGCGCAACAACAACGCGACGCAAGCTAAGAAATATTACCAACAAGTCGTAACCGAGCACCCAAACAGTGCTTCGGCTAAAGTGGCCAAAACCCACTTATAACCAAAATAGGGGTGCTTAGGCGCCTCTTTTTTATACCTGTTCACTTCCGTTTAGTGTTTACTTCTCTTGCTAGTGATGACAACACATCGCCTTGTTTATGCGTTTTAAGCATTAGCTAGTCACCGCTTGCAACCAATCCTTTTTGATCCCAATCGCTGTCCTGTGTAGAATACTCGGATTCTCGGAAGAAGTTGCGTAGAGCAAGAGCAATGAGTCATATACTAGATAAAATCGATACAGTTTACCCGTTTCCGCCTAAGCCAGTTCCATTGAGCGACGCTCAGAAACAGGCCCACATCGCAAACATCAAAAAACTACTTCAAGAAAAAGATGCAGTTCTAATTGCACACTACTACACCGATCCTGAAATTCAGGCTCTGGCAGAAGAAACTGGTGGTTTCGTTGGCGATTCATTAGAGATGGCTAAGTTCGGTAACCGTCACTCAGCAAGCACTTTGATCATCGCTGGTGTTCGTTTCATGGGTGAGTCTGCAAAGATTCTTACTCCTGAAAAACGCATTTTAATGCCAACACTTGAAGCTGAATGTTCGCTTGATCTTGGCTGCCCAGCTGACAAATTTACAGAATTTTGTGATGCTCACCCTGACCACACTGTGGTTGTATACGCGAACACCTCTGCAGCTGTTAAAGCTCGTGCAGACTGGGTAGTTACGTCGAGCATCGCTTTAGAAATCGTTGAAAGCCTAGACGCTGAAGGCAAACCCATTATTTGGGGGCCAGACCGTCACCTAGGTTCTTACATCGCAAATCAAACTGGCGCTGACATGTTGCTTTGGCAAGGTGAGTGTATCGTTCATGATGAGTTCTCAGCTGATGCTTTGAAGAAAATGAAATCGGTATACCCAGAAGCGGCTATCTTGGTTCACCCAGAATCACCAGCAAGCGTGGTTGAACTGGCTGATGCTGTAGGCTCAACAAGCCAACTGATCAAGAAAGCAAAAGAGCTGCCTCATCCACAGATGATTGTTGCGACAGACAAAGGCATCTTCTTCAAGATGCAGCAATTGGTTCCTGAAAAAGAGCTGATTGAAGCGCCGACAGCGGGTGCTGGTGCAACGTGTCGTAGCTGCGCACACTGTCCTTGGATGGCAATGAACGGCCTTGAAGCGATTGAAAACGCGCTTGAGAATGGTGGTGAGCAACACGAAATCTTCGTTTCTGACGAATTACGCGTGAAGTCTCTTATTCCATTGAACCGCATGCTAGATTTTGCAGAGCAGTTAAATGTGCAGGTAAAAGGTAACGCGTAAGTCGTTCTTTTATCTAACCAATAAAAAAACCAGCCAATAGTGCTGGTTTTTTGTATCTGCGTATAGGCCGCCAATATCAATCTTGTGGTCATGTATCTTTTTCTGATGATACATCTTGTTGATATCGCGTATTTTTTCTAGCATGTAAGTAAGAGGAAAAGATTAGAGGCTCGAATGATAATCTGGTTACAACTCAAACGCTGGATCAAAGCAAACATCTTTGTTTTGAATGGCAAAAACTTACTGTTCACTTTTCTTGGCTACATCGCTTTATCGTGGTCGATGCTGTATTTGGCGGGTGAAACAGATTTAACCAGTTCGGTTACCGTATTCGCTTACTACTTGGTGGTGACGGCTTCTACGGTTGGTTATGGTGATTTATCACCGACCACGGTAGCGGGGCAGTGGATCGTTATTCTATTTGTGATTCCAGGCGGGTTGAGCCTTTTTGCCGCGTTGCTCGGTAAAGTGGCGACAGAAGGTGTTGAATATTGGCGAGCGGGCTTGCTAGGAAAAAGGAGAGTTAGAGTGGACAACCACATTTTGATGTTGGGGTGGAATGAGCAAAGAACCATTCATCTCATCCGCATGCTACAACACGAAGAAACGGGTAAACGACCAATCGTGCTATGTACGCGTTCAGATATCGAGAACCCGTTACCCGGTGAAATCAATTTCGTCAAAGTAAACAGCTACACCGATGGCAAAGAGATGGAGAAAACGGGCATTGAGTCTGCAAGTTGCATCCTGATTGATAACCCAGAAGACGACATTACGTTATCTGCGGCGCTTTACTGTGCCAACCGAAACCCTAAAGCGCACCTTCTTGTTTACTTTAAAGATGAAGCGCTGAGCGATTTGTTACACAAGCATTGCCCTAACTCAGAATGTATTCCAGCGGTGGGTGCTGAGATGCTAGCAAAGGCTGCGGTAGACCCAGGTTCCAGTGCGCTTCACCAAGAATTATTGAGCTCAACAAGAGGCATGACACAGTATTCAACGTATTTCCCTGAAGACGCTGAGTCTGTCACCGTCGCGCCTATTTTCTCAGTGTTTAAAGAGAAGTATCAAGCAACTCTGATCGCCATTGATACGGGGAGCGGTATTGAACTCAACCCAGAGTTAGATCAAGTGGTCAGCAGTGGCACTAAGCTGTTTTATATTGCTGATGAGCGAATTGATGACTTCGATTGGAAAGGCTTCTAAAGCGACTATTTTATTTCGTCTGAAAACTAAAAAAGGCCTCATAATGAGGCCTTTTGGCTTGTATAAAGCTAACTGTTATTGAGTTTCAGCCAGTGCAATGCCACGCTGCGTTAGTCCGCAAAGCATCACAGGAACAGCGTTAAAGATCTCTTCGAACTGCTCTAGGCCTTCGATGCCTTGCTCTGCAAGCGTAGCAATTGACGTTTCTGGATCGTAAAGCATGCTCAGTGACAGCAGGACACCGCCAACGAGTGCGTTATCTTCGCTCTCTTCAGGCATTAGTGTTTCCCAATCGTCGCGAGCAATCTGCCAGCCTTGAAGCAAGCCTTCACAAAAATCACGAGCGGCAGTGTTCACCACTTCTTCGTCGTCTAATTGACAAGCTTCAGGCCAAACCCAAGTCCCTTCAATCAGTTCTGGGCGGGTTTTATTCCAAAGCTCGATGATAACTTCAATGTAGCTTTCTAGCTGTTCACCATCCGTAAAAGGTGCGACTTCTTCGCCACCCCATAAGAACGGTAGCCACTCATGCGGGGTTAACACATTCGGTGCCGCTGCCATTGCAGTGACAAAGCCCATTGTTTTGTGTTCTGTGATTAGCTTTCCTTCCAACTCTGGAAGCGCAAGAATATCTTGTAAAGTCAAAGTGAGGTACCGTAAAAGGGAACATATTTGCGCTTATAGTACCAATGAACTTGTGCCAATCAAGCTTCAATCTAAAAAGGCTTGATGTCATGGATGATAAACACTAGGTTTAACAGAAAAGAAAACAATAAAAGAATTATGCAGATACGGTCGTCTTTAAAGAAAAAAAGCATGGTAGCGCTTGGATTATACCTTGCGATGTTTATTGCCATTGTCGGTAGTGTGACGTATTACGTCGTAGAATCCCCTGTGCGCGCCAAATTACAACAAAATCTCGACTTGCGTACGCAATTGTTATCCGCATTTATTACAGAGCCACTCAGCAGCTCTCAAGGCTTTGTAGACAGTCTCGTTGGGTTTGCTCAAGCACATCGCAATGGTGATGATGTTATTCCGCTATTTAAGTCCATGTTGGCGGCGAGCGACGATACAATTGTCAGTGCCGGTATTTGGCCTGAACCTTATGCGCTCGATTCTAAAAAGCTTCTCAACAGTTACTTTTTTAATAAAGCCGACGATGGAAGAATCGATCAGATATATTCTTACAACAACCCCAAAAATGCCCCTTATCAAGAAGAGTATTGGTACACCTCTGTCGTCAACAAAAAACAAGGAACGATCTCTTGGAGCGATGTGTATATCGACCCATACACACACGTTCGAATGATTACGGCGTCTTCCCCTTATTATTACGACGGTACTTTTGCCGGTGTTGCCACGGTGGATCTCTCGCTCGAAGAGCTGCTTGGTTTTATCAAGAACCACGCCGAAGAATACAACCTTGGCATTACGCTCAGAGATAAGCTTAACCAAGTGTTGGTTTCGCATAACTTTAATCTCGTTGAAGGCATTTACATCAGTAGCAATCAATTTGGTGATTTCGGCTGGCAAGTGGATGTGGTGAACTCCAAATCACGAGTAGAAGACGAAGTGTTTCGTCAGGTGATGAGCATTGAAGGCGGTATTGTTCCGCTATTGCTACTTTGTGTCATGGCGGGGTATTACTTATTGAACCGTTATTTGATTAGTCCAATCACAAGGATTGCAGCACAGGTTGATAGCTCGAAAGCCGGCGAAATCATTGATGTGGATTACCCGAGTGATGACGAAATCGGCCATTTGATTAAAACCTTCAACGAAAAGACCATTTATCTCGAAGCGGAAAAGGTTAAAGCTCAGGCATCCACCAATGCAAAAACCGCTTTCCTTGCGACCTTGTCACATGAAATTCGCACTCCGATGAATGGGGTATTGGGTACCGCTCAAATCCTATTAAAAACGCCTCTAAATTCTGAACAAGAGAAGCATCTTAAGAGCTTGTATGAGTCCGGCGATCATATGATGACTCTACTCAACGAGATCTTAGACTTCTCGAAGATCGAGCAGGGCAGGTTGGATCTTGATGAAACGCGTTTCCCGCTTGATTCGATCATCGGCAGTATTAACAGTGTTTACTACACATTGTCTTCCGAGAAAGGGCTTCAATTCAAAGTGTACTCTGAGGTGACTTCGGGTCGTTGGTACTTCTCAGATAAAGCTCGCCTTCGCCAAATTTTGTTTAATCTATTGAACAACGCGGTGAAGTTCACCTCCAGAGGCTTTGTTGAGGTGTACCTGAAAGAAGTTGTAGAGGGGAGTGACACCTATCTGAGCATTCGAGTTCGTGATACCGGAATTGGTATTTCTAAAGAAGCTCAGAAGCGTATTTTTAAACCGTTTGAACAAGCGGAGTCTTCGACCACAAGGCGTTTTGGCGGTACTGGCCTTGGCCTCGCGATTGTGAAGAAAATTGCCCAGTTGATGGATGGCAGTATTACCGTCACCAGTGAAGAAGGGATAGGCACGAGTTTTGATGTTCGCTTGAAGATTCAGCCATGTCAGCCAGGAGAAATCGAGAGTTTGCCACATAAGAAGTTGGACTACTCTGGCTTAAAGGTACTGATCGTCGAGGACAACCGAACGAATACGGTGATCATTGAAGCCTTCATGAGCAGTAAAGGCTTTACCTGTAAGAGCGTCGAAAACGGTGAACTTGCGATACAAGCCGTGGTTGCTGAGCGCTTTGATTTGGTGCTCATGGATAACCATATGCCTGTGATGGATGGCGTTGAATCAACCACTGCTATTCGTGCTTTGATAGGCGATGTGTCATCGGTATTGGTGTTTGGTTGTACGGCTGATGTCTTTAAAGAGACTCGTGAGCGTATGTTGGGGGCAGGTGTGGATTATATTATTGCTAAGCCGATTGACGAGCGTGAACTGGATGATGCCTTGTTCCGCTATTCAAATAAGCTTTATCAATACCATGAAGTAAAAGCGGATGAGCTCGAAAGCCAAGACGTAAAACCACACGATTCGAAAAGTAAAAGCGAGTCACTGCCTAAACCTGATCTTCGCAAGAAAGATAACACTGAAGAGCTGTTAGTGACGTTGTATGTGGCGCTAGAAGACAACAACCTAGAACTGATTCAATTTGCACTAGAGAGCCTACGTGTCCACGTTGAAGCTATGAACAACGCGGAACTTACTGAACAAGTCGATAAAGCGTTAGAGCAGGTTGCTTTAGGATCACCACCTACACAAGATGTCATTAATATCATTACTGTAAATCTACCTATGGCTTAAATGTTGTTTAATTACGGTAAGTAAATGACGAACTGTCCAATATTTGACCTTGGTTGGATTTTTTGGTGAAAGTGACTGCTTTTAAAGTGGTTTTTGGTTGTTAATTTACAACTTGATTTTTAATTTGGAGTGTATGACTACTAATCTTGTGATTTAATAGCGACATTATCTGGTGAGGTGCAAATGTGCCTTGTTTATATGTTACTAAATCACTAATTAAGCAGTGATATATTTTAGGTTTGTCGTCAATGAAGTCTCGTGGTCCATTTTGTATTCGAAACGCAGCTGCGGATACATTTGCTATGGTCGTTTTCTGTTTTATTTCTGGCATGATCGTAGAAGTGTTTATTTCTGGTATGACGTTTGAGCAATCTCTTGCTTCTCGAACGTTATCTATTCCTATAAACATTGCTATCGCTTGGCCTTATGGCGTTTTTCGTGATTGGTTCTTACGCAATGGTGCAAAACTTTCAGAAAGCTCATTGATGAAAAACTTGTCTGATTTGATGGCATACGTGTTATTCCAGTCTCCAGTGTATGCGGGTATTTTGTTGGCAGTGGGTGCTTCAGGCGACCAGATCGTTACGGCTGTCACCAGTAATGCAGTTATCTCGTGCGGTATGGGCGTACTTTACGGCTACTTCCTCGATATGTGTCGTAAATGGTTTCGAGTTCCTGGCTACTATCAACAAGCTTAAGAAAAGCAACAAGCGTAAGTGCAGCGAAAGAATGAAATTTGGTTTGTTTTTGATCTAATGAGTTAATTTGTAATCGAACAAACCGAAAAAGGCACTTTTTTTGAGAATGCCCCTTGACCAAAGCAAGCAGAATCAATAAAGTAGCGCCTCGTTGAGTGACATGCTCAACACACAATTTGTGGAAGGATGGCTGAGTGGCTTAAGGCGCTCGCCTGGAAAGCGAGTATACGTTTATAGCGTATCTGGGGTTCAAATCCCCATCCTTCCACCACTATTCAAAACCCTAGCAGAAATGCTGGGGTTTTCTCGTTTTAGAGCCTCTATATCCCACCTCATCTGTATACCTCCCTAATATCCGTTCCTTTAATCATTGCTTTATAGTTATAATCTCTATTAATACCGTCGCAGAATTAACCATATTAGATGTTTTTATCATCGATAATCGCTTGATTTTTTGGCGTGAACCTAGATTATTAATAGTACGCAATATTATGAATAATCTAACTATTAGGAATCCATAACCTCATGACAGAAACCCTAGTTTCTCCAATGCTCTCTTTTACGATCGCGATTTCATTACTGTTTATCGGTAAAGGTTTGATCGAGCGATCTGAAGTATTAAGAAAGTATTCACTGCCAGAGCCTGTGATTGGTGGCTTTGTCTGCGCAGCGACCGTAGCGGCGCTTTACTATATTTTTGAAATCCAAATCACTTTTAGCCTAGATGTCAGAGACTTTTTGCTTCTCTACTTTTTTGCTGGCATCGGGCTCCAAGCGGATATTAAAACACTGATTAAAGGCGGGCGACCGTTGTTCATCCTACTGTGTCTTGCTGCCATTTTTATCGTGTTGCAAAACGTAGTCGGAATGGCAGTCGCTTCTGGCTTTGGAATGGATGCGAAAGCAGGCTTGCTATCTGGGTCTGTTAGCTTGATAGGCGGCGTAGGCACAACGTTAGCTTGGGCGCCAATGTTTGTGGAAGAGTTTGGTATTGCTAACGCGCTCGAACTTGGTGTCGCTTCAAACACGGTTGGTTTAATTGCAGCGTGTGTGATTGGTGGTCCGATTGCGAACTACCTGCTCAATAAACACAAAGTAAGCCCTTCTAATGAAGAAGAGGTTACGGTTGGTGCATTCCAAGAGAGTGAAACAAAAACAGAGCTTAGCCACTACGGCGTTCTGTGGGCGTGGTTGATTCTTAACTTAACACTAATGCTGGGTTACAGCTTGAGTGAAGTTATCGACTCGATGGGCCTAAAACTGCCGTTATTCGTTAGCTGTTTGATCGCAGGTATCCTAATCGGAAACGTTGGTCGCGCACTGTTTAAGAAACGTCGTACACAAGAGAAAATCGCTCAAGGCCGCAAAGGCTTAGCGATGATCTCTGATATTTGTTTAGGCATGTTCTTGACCATGGCATTGATGGGGTTGCGTATCTGGGATCTCGATGGACTGTTTGGCTATATCTCTGTTGTCATGAGTATCCAGATCTTGCTTTCCCTGTTGTTTACTGTGTTTGTCGTTTATTACTTGATGGGAAGAAACTACGATTCTGTGGTGATATGTTCAGGCTTCGGTGGTATCACTCTAGGCTCGACCGCAACAGCAATTGTGAACATGACCGCAGTAACTCATCGATATGGCGCAAGCCCACAAGCATTCATTGTGGTGCCATTAGTATGTGGTTTCTTTGTTGATTTGATCAACGCATTGGTGATCAGTTTCTTTGTTGGTCTGTAGTGAAGTGACCGGTTATTGACTGCTTGAGGTTTACATCGGGATAATGACCACAAAGGCGATGACGAAAGTTGTCGCCTTTGTTTTATCGACAGCAAGCTAAAACACGTATATCAGCCTTTGATGTGATGTCTTGAAGTGACTCGGTGCACAAGTTAGTAAGAGCAATGACGATCTTGATAAATTGGGATATATGTTCGCAGCAAATTTGTGAGACGCTTGATTAAGTGTCAGTTGAATTACAAGGAAGTTGAATGCACCACTTTAATATCCGTGCTCTCGAGTACTTAAACGCGTTATCAAAATACAGGTCGTTACGTAAGGCATCTAAGATGATGAACGTTGACCCTGCCGCGATGAGTCGAATGCTGACACAGTTAGAAGCGCAAGCGGAAATGAAAGTATGGGAGCGCAACAACCGCCAATCTCTGCTGACTGAGGCGGGGAACGAACTGTTGAACTACTATCGCTCCATTGTTCGTGGAGAGGCGGCAGTGCTTGCTCGACTAACCAAGCTTAAAAACCTCAAGGGCGGTAATGTTAGCATCGCGATTGGAGAAGGATTTATTACTAACTTGGTCTCTAAACCGATGCAAACCTTCATGGCTCGATACCCTGATATCAATCTTTCTATTGAGATCGCAGGGGCATTGGATGCAGTCAAGATGTTGGAAGATCAACAGATAGACTTTGCGATAACCTATGCGTCTGCACCTCATCCTAAACTGCATTCACACGTCGAGCGTAGTCATCCGCTCGAATTGATTGCTCCGAAGGGGCACTTCCTTACGATGAAAGATGCACCAGTGATAATGCAAGATATTCAAGACGCTTCTCTCGCCTTGATCGATAACTCGACCGGTATGGGGAGGCTGGTAAAGCAGGCTGAACAAATTTCCCATCTTACCTTGCAGCCAAAACTTCAAACTAACTCAGTCACGGCACTGACTAACTTCGTTTCAGCAGGGTTGGGCGTCACCTTTATGCCTAAGCTCACTGTGATCGATGAGATAAAGTCAGGGCAGATAGAAGTGGTTGCGACCGAGTTGGAGATGCTATCGAAGGCGACGGTTAAGGTTCAATCTTTGAAAGGCCGTGCACTAACGCTACAAGCGGAAACCTTGTTAGATTTCTTACTCGAGAACGCCACTTTCTTGAGTCATGACGCTTACAATATCTAGGCTTAATCAGTTTACTTAGCGACTCCTACCTAAGCTTTCAAATACCGCCAATATCACACTTCCAAACTGCTGGATTTGTTTTCGAGTCGAATTGATGTTTTGTCAATGCCACCTCTATTGTTAAGTCAACACATGCGGAATAAGTTACAAATTATTAACGAAACGAGTTTTAGACTGACAGCTGTGTTCGACAGATTTGGCTTTGTCAGGCATTAGGGGAAGAGAATGGAAGTTATTGTAATTGGCAGTGGTGTTATTGGATTGACCAGCGCATGGTACCTTGCGAAGGAAGGACACTCGGTCACGGTTATTGATCGTCAAGATAGCAGTGGCAAAGAAACCAGTTTTGCGAATGCCGGGCAAATTTCTTACGGTTATTCATCACCATGGGCGGCACCGGGCATCCCTTTGAAAGCGATGAAATGGCTTACCCAAGAACATGCGCCACTTAAAGTGAAGCCTTCTCTTTCTCCAGAGTTAATGTCTTGGGCGACTAAGATGCTCGCCAACTGTAATGAAGCCAAGTACGCACAGAATAAATCGCGGATGTTACGAGTCGCTAACTACAGCCGAGATTGCCTGACTCATCTAAGAATCAGTGAAGATTTGGCTTATGAGGGCCGGCAGAAAGGCACCTTGCAAGTATTCAGAAGCGAAAAACAATTGGACGCTATTCAGCAGGATATGAAGCTATTAACAGAGAGTGGAATCGAACACTCGCTGTTTGATGTTGAACAGTGTCTGTCAGTGGAGTCTGGTTTAGCAGACGTTAAAGACAAGCTGGTGGGCGGCCTGTATTTACCACACGATGAAACCGGTGATTGTCATCAGTTCTGTTTAACCTTGACCGAAAAAGCCAAGCAACTCGGCGTTCAGTTCGTGTTTAATACCGAAGTGGTTAGGCTCAATCATCAGAATCAAACCATTGAGAGTATTACAACGACTCAAGGCGAGTTCAAAGCGGATGCTTACGTGGTCGCTTCAGGAAGCTATTCTCGAGAACTGTTGAAGCAAGTCGATTTGTCGATCCCGGTTTATCCAGTGAAAGGCTATTCGCTAACACTGCCGATCGTGAATGCAGATAAGTCACCAACCTCGACTGTGATGGATGAAACTTACAAGGTAGCGATGACGCGATTTGATGATCGTATTCGCATTGCAGGGACGGCAGAACTTGCGGGGTTTAATTACCTTATCCCTGAAAAACGCAAAGCCACGATTGATATGGTGATTAAAGATCTTTTCCCACAAGCGGGTGACTTTTCTAAGGCTGAATACTGGACTGGGTTAAGACCAATGACGCCGGATGGTACGCCTATTATCGGTAAGACGCCTATCAAGAACCTATTTACAAATACTGGACATGGGACATTAGGTTGGACAATGGCATGTGGCTCAGGAAAGATCTTGGCAAGCGTGGTCAGTGGCTCAGCTAGTGATATTAAAACTGATGACTTAAGTATCCACCGCTATTTGTAGCGAGATGATGCAGTGATAATTAAACAACCCCATTCTTAAGTTTTCGAATGGGGTTGTGGGTTCTGAGGGAGAAGATTATCTGGTCGTGGTTTCTAGCACATGGGTAAATCTATCCCAAGATTTTTGGTCAGCTTCTTGTTGATAGTTGTTTGAGCCGAATACGGTAAAGGCATGCGGCGCCCCACTGTAGGTGATCATTTCATGCGGAACTTTGGTTGTTTCAAGTTCAGCGGCAAGGTTGCCAAAGTCGTGCATTGAAATCATGGCATCAGCCGTGCCGTGGAACACGACTACGGGAGCTTTAGTCTGCGAGTAGTCTTGGCCTTTTGGTGTTGATAAACCGCCATGGAAGGTTACGTAAGCCTTCGAAGGAATTCCCGCACGAGCAGCTTCCAATACAGCAGCTCCACCAAAGCAGTATCCCATTATTACGTTGTTATCTAAGTTGCCGCCAAGTCTTTTCGCTTCCATGGCTCCTGCGTTGAGTAGCGCACGCATTTTCTCTCTGTCTTTGTACAGTTCACCTGTGTGTTGTTTTTTGTCTTTCACTTCGGTTGGGCGAATGCCTTTACCAAATAGGTCGATGGCGAACACGTTGTAACCGAGTTCGTTGAGCATCTCAGAACGTTTCTTTTCGTAATCGGTTAAGCCATCCCAATCGTGTATTAGCAGTACTAAAGGTGCTTGGTCACTGGCCTCACTCCAATAACCTTCGTAATCCATCCCATCGACTTGGTAAGTGACGTTTTCTCCTGATATCGCAGAGAAGGGCAGTAAAACTGAAAACAGGCCGAGTGTAGTGAGTTTTCGCATGCGTAATTCCTTTCGATGACAATTGACGTTCCAATCGAAAGTATAGATAACGCGATGATTCTCGCCAGATTTCTGTCTCTAACTTGAAATGTCTGGCAGGGATAGCAGGTGGCTATTACTGATAAACAGCCATCGAAAGGGAGTGCGATGGCTGTTCATGATGCGCTGAGAAATTCTCAGTTCGCAGAAACGCGGGGCATTAGAGTAGAAAAGAACGGATTACTACCAAGTAGCGTTATCAGCGGTGTGACTACTTCGAAGTTCTGGGTACTTACGTTGATAGCGCGGCAACATCGACTCATTACCTAAGATACCACCTTGATGGATATAGATGACAGTTTTGGTTGGGTTATCTTCTTGCCATTGTTCTAAGCATTGCCACATTAATGGGTCGTAGAGCAGGTCGAATTCAATATCAGTTTGTTCTTGTAGAGCCAACCAAGTTTGATAATCCTGTTGATACAATTTTCCAAAGTGGTGTTTGGCTTTAAGCGGTAATATCTGCGGATGTTCACTTTCGCCAAGCTCATTGAATTGCTGCGTTAAATAGTCACTGCCACCAACACAAGCACAGGTTAACACTGGGATGTTGTGCATTTTTAAATGCTTATGAAGGTACAGCGCAGTACTGCCAGTCCCTGCGGGGAGTGCGATCACAAAATCGTGTTGGTTTTCGAAGCGAGTCCAGCTCAGTATTTCCATTGCCAATTGCTTAACACCATACTCAGCAAGCTGAGAGCGGCCACCCTCGGGTAACACAATGCAGTGTGAGTCAGGTTGTCTTACTTGCTCAATATACTCTTGTGGATGAAGCTCAGAGCCTGTTTCTTTGACTGAAATAACCTTAGCCCCGAGATCGATAGCGCCACGGTAGTTGCCGAGTGGGCGTTCTTGTAGCCATTGAGGCAGGTGGTCGACGTAAAACTCAAGCGTCCAGCCTTTGATTTTCGCAAGTGCGGCGAGTGAGAACAAGGAGTTAGCCTGAGCGGAACCATAGCTTATTAGAGTGGTGGTGTTTGGGCTATCGTCTTCCAGTAGCTTCATGAACTTTCTGGCTTTGTTGCCGCAAAAGTGGGAGTGAAGCTGATCGTCACGCTTTAAGAAAAAGGTGTGCTCGTTGTATTGATGTTGAGTTACAGGGCTATTATTTAGTTTCATCGCACTTAGACAAAATGCTGACTCAGAGCCAGCATTTATAGTTCAAATAGGACTGACGAGTATCTAGTAGCTAGGGACCGCTGTAAACCAACTAAATCAAGTTTTCGTTCGATATTGAGCTTCGAACTATGAACTCATTTACTCTGGGGTGGATGCGGATAGATCGGTTTGAAAGGTGATCTTAGCGGTACATCCACCACAGCTGCGATTGACCAATTCAAAGCCCCATTGGAAGCGTTGACATAAGTCCTCGACAATCAATAAACCTAACCCATGCCCATTTGGATTGTATTGTTCTTGGAGGCCTTCTCCTTGGTCTTCAATCACAACACTCTCGTGGGACAGAGTGACCGTTACGGTGCCACTATTGGTCGCTGCAATGGCATTTCTCAACAAGTTTCCGACCAACATGTTCATTATCGCGCTGGTGGCTTGAATGGTGGGTTCGGATTGAACATGCATGGAGATGTCGACGTCTTTCTCATCCGCCTGTGCTGAGTTTTTTGAGACGATAGCCTCTAACTCTTGTTGGCTAAACAGTCGCAGTGGCGCATCGTCACTGTTTCTTTCATAGCGAACGAGACCAAGCAGTGCATCGACCATTTCAGACATTTGAACAATGGCTTCATCAATACGTTCAACCTGACGAGATTGAAATTCGGTTGTTTCGCTTCTCAGTAACAGTTTGTTGGCACCACGAGCAACAGTCAACGGAGTTCTTAGTTCATGACTTGAGTAGCGTGCGAAAGCTTGCTCGCGTTTTACTAGAGAATTGATTTCTCTTCTGTATTGATTGAGTTGATCCGTCAACTGACGAAACTCCACCGCCGCATCGTCATTCACTCCAAATTCTTCGTTTAGATTGAGCTTATTGGATTCAAGCTGTTCAGACAGGGAGTTGAAGGGCTCAATCAGCCGTTTAGACAACCGATAGAGCAGAGCTCCGAAGCTGAATATTAGAATAGAGAGAAGGGCTAATACAAATGTGGTGGCATAAACGAGCTCAAAGACACTAAGCTCGACACGGTCTATTTCAGAAAGCAGAACAATAGGGTGAGTTCTACCTTCATGAGTATACTCGCCTACATAGACCATGCGAGATTCTGGATCTTCACCGACCTCACCAATGAAATTTTCTTTGCCTTCAATATACTTTAAATACTTTTTCGGTAGATAGGAAAGATCGTTGTAAGCGATAGTCAGGTCATCAATACGAAGCTCTCCACTTTCACCTGACTGGAATAACCCGACTGCATAGTTGCGGTCAATTAGGATGCGTCTTTCACCCACGCGGTCTTCCGACAAGTACAGGGCTGTGATAAATACCACATAGACAAATGCCGACACAATTACGGCCATTAACCCAAAGAAAACCGCTAAGCGGCCCGTTAGGGTTTTTGTGCTTGTAAGAACATTTGAAATCAATTCGATGGCTCCAATCGGAAGCCAACTTTAGGCACCGTAATTAACATCTGAGTGTCGAAAGGCTTGTCGAGTTGATTACGTAACTGATAAATGTGACTGCGCAACACATCATTGTTGGGCTCGTTTTCTTCCCATAACTTGTAGGAAATAGCTTCACGAGTGACTACTTCAGGTGCGCTTTGGCACAGCATCTCAAGTATGGTGTAAGTGGTTGGGTTGAGCGCTAGTAGTTTATCTTGGCGGTAAGCTTTACGGGTTTTTTGGTCGATGGTGAGTTCATCGAACTGAAGTTTTGAAGAGGCGACTTTTCCGCGGTAACGACGAACCAGTGCGTTCATTCTCGCTTCTAAAATATCCAAATCGAAAGGCTTGGTTAGGTAATCATCGGCACCATGCTCAAACCCTTTTAACATATCATCGCGGCTATCTAACGCAGTCAACATCAAAATAGGTGTCGCGTTGCCTTGGTCTCGCAGTTTATTACAAACCGTGAGGCCGTCCATTCTTGGCAACATCAGATCCAATATGATGATATCAAATGAGTTTTCCAACGCGAGTTGCAGGCCGAGTTCGCCGTTGTCCGCATAATCGAGTTCCATGCCAATACACTCAAAATAATCAAACAAGACACCTGCGATTTCACGGTTATCTTCGACTAATAGAACTCGTTTCATTTTGATTCTCATACAGAAATAGACGGTAACATTATCCTGAGTGAGCGTGAAAAATATGTCAATAACATAACTTTCACTTATGAGGGGGTAGATTGGATTCAGATTAAAAAATAGAAGAACGTATTATGTCTGAACTTCATATTAGCCGACCTAAAGTCTCCACATCACGGATCAATCCCGCCGTTTCACTATCGATCATTGTGCCGTTTTACGATGAACAAGAGGTGTTAGAAGAGTTTCATTCTCGCTTAACCAAGGTACTGGATAGCTTACCGATCACGAGTGAGATTGTTTATGTCGACGATGGCAGCAAAGACAACAGCTTGGACTTGGTGAGTTCATTCACTTCAATCAATAGCTCAATTTCTGTGATTGGTTTAAGCCGTAACTTTGGTAAAGAGTCAGCCATGAGTGCTGGTCTTGAGCATTGCCGAGGACAAGCGGTGATCTTGTTAGACGCAGACCTGCAAGATCCGCCGGAGCTGATCCCACAAATGGTTGCCAAGTGGCGCGAAGGCTATGACGTTGTGAATATGCAGCGTAGCCAACGTGATGGTGAAACGTGGTTTAAGAAGTTTTCAGCAGCAAGCTTTTACAAAGTCATGAACGTGGCAGCGAAGATCGATGTTCCAGAAAATGTCGGTGATTTCCGACTGTTAAGCCGAGAGGTTGTCGACCATATCAACCAACTGCCCGAACGTAACCGTTACATGAAAGGCATCTTTTCATGGCCAGGTTTTAGACAAGCAACGATTCAGTTTAAGCGCGACGCTCGCTTCTGTGGCGAGACCAAGTGGAACTACCTGAAACTCATCGGATTGGCGATGGATGGCATCACATCATTTTCTATCCGCCCACTGCGTATTGCGACGGCCGTTGGTGGATTAGTGGCGCTTACTGCTTTCGTGTATGGCGTCTTCATCGTGTTCAAAACCATGATGTTTGGTGAGCCTATTACGGGCTACCCGTCAATGATGGTGGTTCAACTTGCCCTTGGCGGCATTCAACTTCTGAGTATTGGTTTAATGGGGGAATACATAGGTCGTATTTTCATCGAAACCAAGAACCGCCCTTTGTATCTGATCCAATCGGTGGTCGATACCCCTGCATTAAAAACGCATTTTAAATTAGAGGAGTCAGCATGAGCCTGAACCGAACGCACCTATGGTATTTGTTGGCTTTTGCATTGGTTCTAAGGCTCTTATCTCTGGCGACATACCCTTTAATGGACACTACGGAAGCGCGCTATGGAGAAATGGCTCGCTTGATGGTAGAAACCGGCAATTGGTTAACCCCTCAATTTGATTACGGCATCCCTTTCTGGGGTAAACCACCGTTGTTCACATGGATGAGTGCGGCTGGGATTGAGCTGTTTGGTTTGAGTGAGTTTGCTGTGCGTGCACCACACTGGCTAGCAGGTTTTGCGACGATTCTGTTGGTTGCATACATGGCTAAGCGTACCGGACAAAGTGCCTTGGTGGCGGCTGTGGTATTGGCGACATGTGGGATTTTCTCTATTGCGGCGGGTGCTGTGATGACCGACATGGCGTTAACGTTAGCGATGACCATTGCCATGTTAGGTTTTTACCTATGTTGGTTAGGAGGAGAGAGTTGTAAGGGAGAGGGCAATGCTGAGACTAATCGGTCTTGGGGTTATGTTGGTTTCATTGGTTTAGCACTAGGCTTGCTTGCAAAAGGGCCGGTAGCGATTGTGATCATGGGTATCGCTGTTTTCCCTTGGTTAGTATTGCAACATGGCTTCTTTGGCGCTTTCAAAGTGTTATGGCAACGCTTTCCACTGTTGTCTGGCTTAGGTGTGATGCTGGCGATTGCCTTGCCTTGGTACATCATGGCTGAAATGGCAACACCGGGTTTTATTGATTACTTTATTGTTGGCGAGCACTTTAAGCGTTTTGTTGTGAGTGGCTGGGAGGGCGATTTATACGGTTCTGCCCATGACCAAGCAAGAGGCATGATCTGGTTGTTTTGGCTTCAAGCGGCTGCACCGTGGTCGATTGTGTTGCCTATTTTGACTTTCGCCCGTCGTAAGAAAATCGCAGAAGTTAACGCTGAACATAGTGGATTGTTTTCATTCCTCGTGTGTTGGTTGGTCTCTCCTCTGATTCTTTTTACCATGGCGGGTAATATTCTTCCTGCCTATGTGTTGCCAGGCATTCCTGCCCTTGGCTTGTTGGTGGCAATGCTTGTAGTAGAAAAAGATAAGAAGTGGTTCTCGAGTGTGGCTTTAGTGCTACCTGTGTTGCTAATGATTGCAATGGTCTACCTCAACTTAGGCAAAGCGAATGAGAAAAGTGACCGTATTATCTTCGAACAGATTACGGATGAAGCGCCGAGCTTTTATGTCGGTAAACGACCGTTCTCCGGGCAGTTTTACAGTCATGGACAAGCGAAAAAGTTACTCGATGTTGAACAGTTAGATGGTATCGACAAGTTCTATCTGATTGGTAAAAGAGCGGAAGTAGAAACCAAGATTAAAGACAACGCGTTAACCTGTATTTTAGAACCGACGGTGAAGATCAAGCGCGCTCTATTTAGTTGTCATAGCCAAAATATCAAACCAAATCTATCGTTGAGCCATATTCGAAGTGATGGCGATGTTCAATTTTAACTCGTCATCGAGACTGTTTAGCCACAAGTTCGACGCGCTAAACAAAAAACTACAACCTCACCATAAGATGATTAAATTCGCTATGGTGGGGGCGGGTGGCTTTGTTGTCGATTGTGCCGTGTTTGCATTGCTGCATTACGTTATTGGACTGCCTTTGATGAGTGCTCGAATTGGTTCTTTCATCGTAGCTGCAACGACAACTTGGTTTGGAAATCGAGTGTTGACCTTTGAGCTCAAAGGGCAGGGGAGTTGGTCCGAAAAGCTGATTCAGTGGCAAAAGTTCATGCTGTCAGCATCGATATCGGCGATACCTAATTTGCTGTGCTTTAAGTTGATGACGGAGTTACTCCCTGCATTTACTGGGGCAGTGTTTATCGCAATGGCGGTTGGCATCTTGGTGGGCATGGTCAGTAACTATTTGCTTAGTCAGTATTGGGTGTTCACACGTTAAGCTCCCTAGTAGCAGACACAAAAAAGCGCAGCTAAATAGCTGCGCTTTGTGTTTTTACGATAGCGAAGTAAATTGGCTCGCGATATTAGCGTTGTGCTGCGCGCTGGCGGTTCTTGCCGTTACCCGCAGGTTTGCCACCTTGACCATTGCCCGTTTTGTTACTGTTTGGTTTGCCATTTCCGCCGCCATTACCTTGCGATTGCTGACCTCCAGGGCCTTTCTTAATAAAGCCAGTCGCTGGTTTACGACCATTGCCATTACCGCCACCTTGGTTAGCATTGCCTTGGCTACCGTTGCCGTTACCAGTCGGCTTCTTGCCACCCGGTTTCTTACCAGAGTGGTTACGTGGGCTTTCGCCACCAAGACCTGGCTGAGACTTGCTGTGCTTAGTCGCAAAGCGCTGTGAACCGTGACGACCAGACTTACGACGTTGTGCTGGTGTTTGTGCATCAAAGTCTTCTGCTGGTACTAGGCAGTTTGCTTTATCACCGATCAAGTGCTGTTTACCCATGCTGATCAGCGCTTCACGGATGATCTTCCAGTTTTCAGGATCGTGGTAACGAAGCAGTGCTTTATGCAGACGACGTTGACGATCACCTTTAGGCACTGGCACATCTTCACGCTTCTTATATTTCACGCGCTTCAGAGGGTTAGTCTCTGAGTAGTACATCGACGTTGCATTACACATTGGCGATGGGTAGAAGTTCTGTACTTGGTCACACTCGTAGTTGTGCTTTTTCAGCCACATTGCAAGGTTAAACATGTCTTCATCTTCTGTGCCCGGGTGAGCAGATATAAAGTAAGGAATTAAGTACTGTTTCTTACCGGCTTCAGCGCTGTACTTCTCGAACATCTCTTTGAAACGATCGTAAGTGCCCATGCCCGGCTTCATCATCAGATCCAGTGGGCCTTTTTCAGTATGCTCTGGAGCAATCTTCAAGTAACCACCAACGTGGTGAGTCACAAGCTCACGAACGTATTCTGGAGATTCAATCGCTAAGTCGTAACGTACACCAGAAGCGATCATGATCTTCTTAACACCCGGTACTTTTCTCGCAGAGCGGTACAGGTCGATAGTGTGTTGATGGTCTGTGTTTAGCTTTTCACAGATTTTCGGGAACACACATGATGGACGACGACAGTTAATTTCAGCTTTTGGATCTGAACAACCTAAACGGTACATGTTCGCCGTTGGGCCGCCCAAGTCAGAAATAGTACCTGTGAAGCCCGGTACTTTATCTTTAATGTCTTCGATCTCATCCAAGATAGATTCTTTCGAACGGTTCTGAATGATGCGACCTTCGTGCTCTGTGATTGAACAGAAAGAACAACCACCAAAACAACCACGCATGATGTTAACCGAGGTTTTGATCATGTCGTATGCTGGGATTTTCGCTTTGCTGTACATCGGGTGCGGAACACGCTTGTACGCAAGGCCAAACACGTAGTCCATCTCTTCTGTGGTCAATGGAATAGGCGCTTGGTTAATCCAAAGCTCGCGATCACCGTGACGTTGAATCAGAGCACGACCTGAGTACGGGTTTGTCTCAAGGTGCAGAATACGACTAGCGTGAGCGTAAAGAATACGGTCATTGTTTAGCTTTTCGTAACCTGGGATACGAACCGCTGTAGTTTTTGCATCGTGACGAGAAGGGCGAATAGTAATAGGTTGCGCTTTTACTTCTTCTTTTTCGTCTTTCTTGGTATCACACTGAGTTTCAACTTCGTACGGGTTAACCGGAACATACGCTTTGTTCGGCTTTTCGATACGAGAAGAGTCAATGATCTTGAAGCCTTCAGGGGCCGCAGGAAGATTGATAGCAGTACCGCGGATATTGGTCAGCGTAGACATGTCTTCACCATCGGCAATGCGGTGTGCTACTTCAACCAGTGCACGCTCAGCGTTACCAAAAAGAAGAATGTCAGCTTTTGCATCAAACAATACAGAGCGGCGAACTTTATCTGACCAGTAGTCGTAGTGAGCTACACGACGTAAGCTCGCTTCAATACCACCAAGCACGATTGGCGTGCCTTTGTAAGCTTCACGACAACGTTGAGAATAAACCAGAGTTGCACGATCAGGACGCTTGCCACCTTCATTGTTCGGAGTATAAGCATCATCGTGACGTAATTTGCGATCAGAGGTGTAGCGGTTGATCATGGAGTCCATGTTACCCGCTGTGATGCCGAAGAATAGGTTAGGTTTACCTAGCTTCATGAAGGCATCTTTATTGTCCCACTTTGGTTGAGCAATAATGCCCACGCGGAAACCTTGAGCTTCAAGCAGACGGCCGATGATAGCCATACCAAAGCTCGGGTGATCGACATAAGCGTCACCAGTTACAATAATAATGTCACAGCTATCCCATCCAAGAGCATCCATCTCCTTTCTACTGGTAGGCAAAAAGGGTGCAGTTCCGTAGCACTCGGCCCAGTATTTTTTGTGTTCGTGAATAGGAGTGATATCGCTGTACATATTTCAACCTCTGATTTTTGAGGCGGGAATTATAGCGGCATGAGCCTAGACTAGCCAGTAGAACATGCCCCTGTTAGTTCTGGTGTCTTTCGTCTTTTTACGGTAAATGGCGACAAAAGAACCATACAACAGCATAGTTGAAGCCTTGAATAACGTCGCTAATTTGTGATTTTGATTAGTGTTCGCAGCAGTTTTTGATATTATTCGCGAAAATAAGTCTGAAGAAGTAGATCCACAATGGTCGAAACGTTATTAGTACAATTTGCTCCGATGCTTTTAGGAGCCCAACTGATCTTAACCCTCATCTTGGTGAAAGGGGATATTTGTCCGGGGCAGCGTGGTCGTATCCACAAGATGTTACCTGCGATTGGCGTGCTGTGGCTTGCCGTTGCCTCAGTAAAAATTGAAGCCTTTCTGGTCGTGTTTGCGATCTTTTATTTCTATTCTCAAGTTCAAACTAAGAAGACACGCGATTCTGGCCCTATTTGGGTGATGTACTTAGCTTGTGGTTTGGCATTGTCTTACGTTGCTATCCAAGCGACGGAACAAGCAACTACCGTTGGTATCATCACTACTGTATTGCTAGTGGCACTGTTAGGCTCAGCGTTTGGCCATTTACTGCTGACGATTGCAAGAACACGCTTACAGGCATTTCACCGTGTTCTGCCTGTTGTTGGTGTTTTGACGGGCATGTTGGTGGTTTTGGCAACAGTCGTGAGTGTCTATTCTTTGTCTGAAGCTCAACTAGAACCAGTGATTTCAACGCTACTGTTCAGCTTTGCTTTGCTAATCTCAGCTATCGTGGTGTGGTGTTGGCATCTACTGTTCGTTAAAACCCCGGAAAAACTTCAACTGACGGTTTCGTTACTGATGTTATTGGCTGCGGCTGTGGGTTTAACGCCAGTGTGGGCACTTTAATCGCGCACTTTCATTAATTACGTGCGCTCATTAATCACGCATTCTCTTTAAGAAGTGTGATCAGTTTTTTAGCATGGCCTTGGTAAGCGTTCTAAACTTAATTTTAGTCGGTGTGTTCGTAAGGAGTACGAGATGGATTTAAGCAACGTCAAAGGTTTCGATAGCATTATCTTGCTGGGAATCGTGAATGAGAAACTTCGCCTAGAGTGCGATAGCTTTGAAGAGCTGATCAGTATGTATGAAATGGATATAGAAAGTGTCGTGGGCAAGCTCGATATGCTTGGCTATCAATACGACCCATTGACTAACCAGTTTAAGTCTTATCCAAGATAGTCTATTTTCGCGAATCAACAGATATCGAAAATCATCGATACTGAAACTAAAAAGTCACAGATTATCTGTGACTTTTTTTGTTTCTGGCGTTTGCCTTTCCGATTTAATACAGGCTTAAGCTAGCTCAATAATGAACCTCTTAAACGACCTCAATACCATCTAAGTGACTCTTACTCTGCTGTCTTGCTGTGCTAAAGAAAGCCTGTAGGTAACGTTTGTCTTTTTCTGAGTTTCTTACTGCGGCAAACAGTCTTCTTGAAAGCCCTTTACCTAACGGTTTGCTGGCTATCAAACCTTGTCTTGAGAACTCACTGATCGCCCAATTTGGTAATGCCGCGACACCTAATCCTGCCGATACCATTTGCACCAACATTAAGGTGTTGTCTGCTTGTTTCCACTTCTTAGGTTCTACACCTGCTGGTTGCAAAAAGTGCTTCACTACGTCTAAACGCTGCTTTTGAACTGGGTAGGAGAGCATAGTGAGATCGCTAAGATCTTGCGGTTCAATGCTCGCCTTTTCTGCCAAAGGTGAGTTGATTGCGGTGATCAAACGCATCTCAAAATCAAAGAGTGGTTCGTAGTGAACCTCAGAGCGAGGCTGTATATCAGAGGTGATCACCAAATCTAGCTCGCCTGCCATTAGCGCGGGTAGCGGCTCAAACCCAAAGCCTGACGAGAAATCTAGCGTTACGCTTGGCCAAGCCACTTGATATTCCTTCAAAGCAGGCATTAACCATTGGAAGCATGAGTGACATTCAATCGCCATGTGCAAACGACCATTCACATCCTCTTTCAGGCTCGCGAGTTCGTTCTCCGCTTTAGCTATTCTTGGCTGTATCTCATCGGCAAGCCTAAGCAAAATCTCACCTTCAGAGGTGAACTTAACTGGTCTAGTTTTACGTAGGAAAAGCTGACCACCGATACGCGCCTCAAGGTCTTTCAGTTGGTGAGAAAGCGCCGACTGAGTCAAGTGAAGAGAAGTTGCCGTCGCTGTTAGCGAGCCGCTGTCTCTTAAGGTAGTCAATGTTCGAAGGTGTTTAAGCTCTATCATGAGTTTTCCTCATATTCCCTAAGCCAATTCAATATTTCTTAATAATCACCCTACGGGGTTTTCTTTCATTTGTAAACGTCTAGATGTCCAGATGGATTTAATTTTTCAGCTTTAGATTATTCAAGATGAATATTTTTAATAAACAAGATGAATATTTGGACGTTGTTCATCGTTCAGATTAGGGAGATAGTTTAGCCATCCAGACGCCTTATAAAGAACTTAAACCATAAGCTAGGCAGTTTGATCGAACACTAAAAATTATTGAATAAGGAACAGGTTCATGACTACGACAACGCATATTTTAGGCTACCCACGTATCGGCGAAAAACGCGAACTCAAATTCACTTTAGAAAAATACTGGCGCGGTGAGATTAGCCAATCAGATTTAAAGCAACTCGGTAGCGAACTAAGAAATCGTAACTGGAATGTACAAGCTGACGCGAATCTTAGCTTTGCAACTGCGGGTGACTTCGCATGGTACGACCATGTATTAACAACGACTTTACTTCTAGGCCACGTACCAAAGCGCCATACTGGTGGTTCTGAAGATGAAAAATCCTTCCCAGATTTAGATACTTTGTTCCGTGTGGGGCGTGGTCAATCTCAGGTTCAGTCGACTTGTTGCGGTGGTACGCATACGTCTAGTGACGGCACTAAAGATAGCTCTGCGGCTTCTGATATGACTAAGTGGTTCAACACCAACTACCATTACATTTGTAGTGGTCAACTGATATTGGCCACGTTCCTAGAGTTTAACCAGAACAATCG